>JBJFAG010000028.1:0-2762 GCA_051887795.1 Candidatus Coproplasma sp.
GTCTACATAGGCACAGTTCTTCTGACCGATAAACTCACCGAACGAAGTCGTAAGTGTTGCGTAAGGTTCTCCTGTTTCATCCCAAAGGTGAATTGCCAAACCGTGCACATCTCTGTTCTCCAAAGGCTCTTTCACGTTGTACAACTCAACCGTTGCTCTGACCGTCTCTTTACCTCCGAACTCGGTTTCGATTTCAAAGCGATTTATCTTTTCCCTTCTGTCAGCTTTTTCCTTTTGCTGTTTCCTGTAGCTTGAAATGAACCCGTCCAGAATTGCAGGGTGAGAATTGATATAGAACTTCGCCCTATCGCTTTCGTCATTGAGAACAACGATACCGCTCGCCCACGCCTTATTACCAAGGCTGTATCTGCCGTCCGTTTCGCTCATCTGCACTGTATTAGCAAGAACGAAATTTAATCTCTCTTCGCCGTAGTAATCAACCAAGCCTGAAATGTTTTCGGTTTTAAGACGCATACCGTCGAAGTTACCTCTGATATATCCCTCAACCGAAGTTTTGCAAGCCTTGTTCGGTTCAACCGATTCCAGCGGGAGTTTTAAGTAATACGCCTTTTTCATTTCCTCCCTTGTGCCATACTCGAAGTCTTTGGAGAGTTTATCCTCGTCAATATCTCTTCCCGTTTTCAGGAAGATAATGTTATGCTCGTCCATATACTCCTGAGACAAGTAACACACAGGTGCGGATATGATATAGCGTTTCGCCTCTTCCGTAATTCTCAGTTCGTCGTAGTCTCCACCCAACTTGTCCTTGAAATAGTAATAGGCGGTGTTCTGGAAGTCCGTACCAAAAAACAAAACATCACCATCGGTAGGAGTTTCTCTTTCACTTTTAAGCACGTCGCCATAATACTGATAACAGTAGTTTTGAATAAACTCCATAGTGTCCGTACCGGTGTTTACGCTTGCATACTCGCTCCCGATAAAATCGTCGTAGAGCTGTTGCAAAATGCCGTTATCCCTATCCTGATACAAAGCCTGATAATACTCATCGCCTATACCCTCGCCGATAATCGTATCCATAAGTTCAGTCTTAACGTATATTTCATAGTTCTTACTGAAAATCTCTTCGGGAGTCTTTGCCAAGGTTGCCGTCTGGAACTGCCTAAATTCGTCGTTTACCAACTCCATTACACGTTTTTTGTAGTCGATAGGCTCTAACCCTGCGAACTCCCTGAACTCGTTGGTGTTCATATCCTTTGTTACCGCCTCGTAAAGCTCGTCCTCAGCATTGTAGTGTCTGCCCATAAGCAAAGGAATTATCGTCTCCTCCGAAAAATCGTCGTACCAATAATCGAACTCTTCACCGCTTGTTCCCTCGGTAAATGAACTATCCTCAAACCAAGATTTGAGTTCGGTTGCAATTTCATACGCATCGTCCTCGTCGGTTACTTCACCGATTACTACTTCGTGTAAGTTATGGTCGATAAGTCCTTGTCTTACGAACTCCTGCAACTCGCTCTGTTTAACATCATTTTCAGTCTCGTCTTTCAGCTCGGCATTATCTATCCTGTTGACAATCGCCTTAGTAATATCGGACTTAACCCAACCGTAGTGTTTCAGAGCATCGTCATAAATCTTGTCCGTGTACTCGTCGATTAAGCCGGGGACATAACGCTTATCGGGTTTAATGCCCTTTGTATAGTTCTTTAATGCCGCTCTTTCAGCATAGTTGCTTTCCATAAAATCAATCGTGAACGCCTCGTCAACATATCCAAGGTCCTCACTTACAACATCGCTTGCCGCATTGCAAATTTCAAACTTTGTCGCAAGATAGGTCTTGCCTATTTCGCTTTCGATAAAGGGTTTCCAATCGGTTTTCTTAATGCCGAATATACGCTCGTTATGGAAATCTTCGGGCTTGTTAATGGCATATTCTGTGCCGTCCTCGTGCAACCTGTGAACGGGAAGTCCTAACTTATATAACTGTTCTGCGGTCTCCCTGCTCATAGGCAACATACCACGCCATACATAGCCGTAGTTTGCCATATCCTCTTGGTCAATGGAATAATCAGGCTGAACAGCCATTTCCATATTTTCTATCTCTTCAATTATTCTTTTTTCCTCCCTTATAAATTTTTGTCCTGACGTATTGTTGCTTTCAGGTAAAGCCATATAGTTATCTCCTTCATCCTTGTCGTCGGATATGATTACTTCCTCATGCTTATTTAAATCAAGCTCGGCATTGAGTTCGGTCTGCTCTTTTAAAAGACTTGTCAAAAGCTCTGCGTGTTCAAACGGCTTTTTGACCTCTTCCTGTGCCACGGCATAGTCAAGTTTTAACTGTTCAAGTCTCGAAACCAAACGCTGTTCACGGTTAGGAAGATCCTCTAAAAAGTTCTCGATTCTCGTCAAGTTACCGCTTGCACTCTGACCTATATCAATGCTGTACTGCCCGTTACAAGAAAGCGTAATACTACGCTCGCCCGCAAGGAATACCATAGGGTTCATACTTATCTTGAACCCTGCGTATTCGGCAACAACTGTTTCCGGTTTGCTTTCGTAAAGCGCATCCATCAACGCTCTCGAACCCTCTTTTCTGTCCGTAAACACAATACCGTTTACGTTGATTACAAAGTTGTCGGGGTTATAGTTCTCCTCAACCACTTTCATATCGGCTCTCGTGCGTTCGATAAAGAGTTCCTGTCTGCGAATATCTTCGGGGAAGGTCTTGCGTATCTTGTCCTGTAAGGCGTATAAATTCTTCTTGAACTGTCCTTCCAAAACTCGAAGTCTCGCAACTTCCG
>JBJFAG010000028.1:2862-5519 GCA_051887795.1 Candidatus Coproplasma sp.
GCGTATAAATTCTTCTTGAACTGTCCTTCCAAAACTCGAAGTCTCGCAACTTCCGTATCCACTTCCATTTTTCTCTTTATCTTCGGGTTAGCGGCTGTAATTGCCTTGATTTCCGCATAAGATAGAGTAGTTTCGTCTATATCCTCCGCCTCACGCACGGTTAAATCACCCTTATTTATTTGTGAGATAAAACGCTGTTTGTTCTCCAAAATCTGATAAGAGTAACTGTCGAACGTTCGCTCGGTAACGTAGGTAAATATCTTTACCCTTTCGTTTTCGTTGCCCTGACGAACAATTCTACCCTCTCTCTGCTCCATATCGCTGGGGCGGTATGGAGTGTCAAGATGGTGCAGAGCCACAAGCCTTTTCTGAACGTTCGTACCTGCTCCGCACTTTTCCGTGCTGCCGAGCAAAACCCTGACTTTTCCGTCGTTTACGTTATCGAATAAGGCTTGTTTTTGAGCATCGGTGTTCGCCTCATGTATGAACGCTATCTCGTTTGCAGGAATACCCTTTTGAACGAGCTTGTATTTCAGGTCGTTGTATACGTCGAAGTCTTTGCCGTATTCGTAGTCCTCAAACGCTTTCTTGGGCGTTGACAAATCGCAGAAAACAATCTGCGTTCCCTTAAAATCGTGAGTTGTGTTCCAAATCTCGTAAATGCGTTCAGCACAGGCGTTGAGTTTACTCGTTTCCTCATCGCCAGCCGTAGGCTCGAAACATCTCGGATCTAACGCCAACTTTTTGCCGTCGCTCGTTACTTTAAGCATATTGTCGATTTCAGGCGGTACTTTTCCGTAGCTGATTTTCTCTGCTCTCTCGGCTATCTCTTCCGCAAGGTCTATAACAGTATCGCTCGGCTTTAACGCTATTACCTCTCTGTCCACTTCGGGGACGTCGAGCTTTACCATATCCGAAGTCTGCACGTCGGCAAAAGAACGGTAAAGTGTTAAAAGTTCGGGCAGGTTCGTAAACTTTGCAAACCTTGTCTTTGCCTTGTAACCCTGACCGGACGGTGCCATTTCAAGCGAAGTTATCGTCTCGCCGAAGTCTGCCGCCCAAGCGTCAAAGAAATTAATGCCGATATTTTGGAGCGTTTCGTTGCCCAAGTAGCTCTGCATTGTGTACATTTCGGTCATTGAATTGCTTATAGGCGTACCCGTTGCAAACACAACGCCCTTATCGCCGCCGTGCAACTCGTTAATGAACTCGACCTTCAATTTCAAATCGCTCGCTCTCTGACTTGCCGTAGTTGATATACCTGCAACGTTGTTCATTTTGGTGAACAGGAACAGGTTTTTATAGTTGTGCGCCTCGTCAATAAACAAATAGTCCACGCCGAGATTTTCAAAGATTAAAACGTCGTCTTTCTTTTTATCGTCCATCAGCTTTTTGAGTTGAGCCTCACGGTTCTTCTTGATACGTTCAAGGTTCTTGACTGCGCCACGGGGATGGCTGTTTTCCTCCCACTGCGAGGCTATCGTCTCTTCGATACGGCTGATTTCTTCTTGGAGTTTTCTTTCCTGCCGTTCTGCCGATATGGGAATTTTTGCAAAAGAACTCTGTGCAATAATGACTGCGTCCCAATCGCCGAGGGCGACCTTCGACACAAACCTTTTACGGTTGTTCTTCTCCAAATCTTCCTTACCTGCAATTAAAAGTTTTGCATTAGGATATAGCTTTCTGAACTCGCCCGCCCATTGTTGTACCAAATGATTAGGAACTGCAATCATAGGCTTTTTGGCTAAACCGTACTGCCTTAACTTCATACAGGCGGCACAGATAGTAAAGGTTTTTCCTGCGCCGACAACGTGGTGTAACAGCGTATTTTCACCCGTTACGATTCTTTGTACTGCGTTTTTTTGGTGCGGTTTAAGCTCGATTGCAGGGTTCATTTCAGGGAATCTGAGGTAACTTCCATCATACACGGGCAATCTTATCTGATTGAACAGCTCGTTATAACGTGCTACCAACTCGTCCCTGCGTTCAGGGTTCTCGAATATCCAATCTTTGAACTCCTCTTTGATTTTGTTCTGCTTTTCTCTTGCCGCTATCGTCTCTGCCTGATTGAGTACCCTCTTTTCTCTTCCGTCCTCTTCCACGGTGTCGTAGATAGTCGTTGCCTTTAAGTTCAGACAGTCCTCAAAAATGCGGTATGCACTCGCTCGGCTTGTGCCGTACACCTCGTGAACTTTCATATCCGAGAAGTGCCTGAGATGCGTTGATTTATCCACTCGCCAACTTGAATCGTGGGGGTTGTAGTAGATAGATATTCCGTCCTCGTAATAGAAAGGTATTCCGATAATCTTCATCAGGAACTGCTTGTAGTAGTCCTTGTCTATCCAGCTCGCACCTATTCTTACGGAAATATCGCTTGCGGACAGCGGTTCAGGCTGAACGCCCTCCAACGCCTTAACGTTTCTGTCAAAACCCTTGTCGGGGAATTCCCGTGCAAAGGTCTTTGCCATAGAAAGTTTGCGCTTTACGTTGCCCGAAAGGTACTTTTCTGCCGTCTCGAAGCCTGAATAATCATCGTCAAGCCTTGTTTCGGCAGGGTTGCGGAATACCGTATTGCCAAGCTCGGTCAAAACAGTATCGTAGTCCTTTTTTGTGAGTTCTTCGATATATGCTATATCCACTCTGCCACGTTCGTTCAA
>JBJFAG010000029.1:0-5518 GCA_051887795.1 Candidatus Coproplasma sp.
CCGTCTTTTCGTTTACGCCCCTGTGCCAGATTGCCGCAATTCGGCCTGCAATTTTTCCGTCCTTGTAGGCTAAAAACATCCTGCAATCCGCAAAGCGGAAGGCGTCGTTTACTTCGGGGTCGAACTCCGCAAATTCGTCCGCATATAAATTGCTGTATGCATGGGGATTATTTGCGTAGAGCGTGTGCTGAAACTTGAAAAACTTTTTCTTATCCCTTTTAGAGTGTATTTCCCTGACTTCAATCATTGTCTGCCTCCAGAGCTATAGGGCGTTTATCGCCGATAAATATTACGCCTAACGTACCCGGTCCGCAGTGAGAACCGATTACGGGACCGACTATCTGACGGACAATTTCCGCATCGGGACGCTTTTCCTTGATGAGAGCGGCCAGCTCGTCGCCGTCCTTTTTGCAGTCCGCGTCCAGAATGTAGACGGGGTATGAGGTGTCCTTCAACCCGTCTATAACCTTCTGGGCAAGGTTGCGGATTGCATTCCTTCTGCCCTTAGCCTTTTCTAAAACGTTAAGCCCGCCCTTTTCATTGATGGTTAAGATGGGTTTTATGCTCAATATGGTGCCTGCAACCGCCGAAACGGCCGAAAGTCTGCCACCTCGTTTAAGGTGCATTAAATCGTCGACTGAGAAGTATACGCATACCTTGTTGGTAAAGTCCTTTAAGAACTCGATTATCTCCTCGTCGGTGGCGCCCTCCTGCTTCTTTCTACCTGCGGCGAGCATCTGTATGCCTGCCCCGAGCGAGATGGATTTGGTATCGAATACGGTACACTTTCTTTCAGGGTACTTCTCCTTCAGCTCCGCCAAAGCGGCATTGAGCTGGTTGAACGTACCGCTCATGGCATGGGAAAAGCTTACGTATAAAACGTCCTCGCCCGCCTCGAAATAGGGGGTTAAAATATCCTTGTAATTTTCGGGGTTGAGCGCCATGGTCTTGGGTATGTTGCCCGCCCTTACTGCAGAATAGAACGCCTCAAAATCGGTGTTTTCACCGAGATCGTAACTGTACTCTTTATTGCAATAACAATATGGCATGGAGATGAAATCCATATTCAGCTGTCTGACAACGTCAAACCAAAGCTCGCCATTGCTGTCACATAATAAAATACTCATTTTGTTTCTCTCTTATGTTAATGGATTTTATTTGTACAAACAACCGCAATATCTTTTATTTCGGCTGTATGCCAAAAATATACGTCTTTGCGTACATAATAATGATATCATTTTACAATAAAACTGTCAATGGTTTTTATTATTTTTAACCCCTGAACGCCCCATTATCAACCTGTTTTTACCAAAAAAGGTCAATTAAAACATATACTTGCTACCGACCTTTTTTACACCGTTTTAGACGGTTGAAATTATGTGACAAAATCAGTGCTGTTGTAACATATTTTTACACGTAAATACTGAGAAAAAGCGGCGCCCGAAGGCACCGCTGAAGGTTGGTTAATTCAATTTTTCCTCTACTTCCTCTGCAAAGCGTACGGTCTGCATTGCGTCTTTGCAGTACCTGTCTGCACCTATCTGCTCGGCGTACTCCTTATTTAAAACGGCGCCGCCTACGCACGTTAAAACGTGGGGACACTCAACCTTTAACAGGTCTATCGTCTCCTTCATTGACGCAACAGTCGTGGTCATCAGGGCAGACAGCCCCACCACCTGGGCGCCCGTTTGCTTTACCTCTTCCACCACCCTTTCAGGGGGAACGTCTTTACCCAGGTCGTATACCTTAAATCCGTAGTTGGATAAGAGGGTTGCGACTATGTTTTTGCCGATATCGTGAATATCGCCCTTGACGGTTGCCAGAACTATCTTGGTGTTTTTGGCGTTTTCGCCAGAGGATAAATGCTCCTTAACCTTTTCAAAGGCCGCCCGTGCCGCCTCCGCACTCATTAAAAGCTGAGGGAGGAATACCGTCTTGTTTTCAAAGCCTATGCCCACCTCGTCTAAGGCGGGAATGATTTCACCGTTTACCACGTCCATCGGGGGAAGAGTTGCAAGTAATTTTTCACAGGAGAGGGCCGCCTCGTCCTTTAACCCCTTGACTATGCAGTACTTTAAATTCTTTTCGGTCTGGTTGGTTGCGGGCGCCGCCTGCGCCTGGCCGTTTGCAAAGGCTATGTAGCCTTCAAAATTTTTATCCTTACCCGTGAGCGCGAGGAAGGTCTTGTAGGTCTTTGTCATCTCCTGCGAGTAGGGGTTGTATATTGCAGCCGAAAGCCCGTTATTCAACGCCAACGCGAAAAAGGTTGAATTGATAAAATCCCTCTGAGGCAGGCCGAACGATACGTTTGAAACACCTAAAGAGGTATGGCAGCCAAGCTCATAGCGGATAGCCTTTAAAGCGTTTAACGCAACCAGCCCCGCCGTGGGGTCTGCCGATACCGCCATTGCAAGCGTATCGAAGATCAACCGCTCCTTTGCAATTCCGTACTCTGAAGCGGTGGCGATAATCTTCTTTGCTATCTCTATCCTGCCCTCCGCCGTGGAAGGTATTCCGCTCTCGTCAAGCGTCAGGCATATCACTAAACCGCCGTACTTTTTAACCAGGGGGAATACGGCTTGCATGCTCTCCTCTTTGCCGTTTACCGAGTTGATTATTGCAATACCGTTGTAGATACGCATTGCACTCTCCATTGCCTTAAACGAAGAGGTGTCTATCTGCAGAGGTAAATTCGTCACCGCCTGAATTTCTTCAACGCAGTTTTTTAAAACCTTTTCCTCGTCTATCTCAGGCAAGCCGACGTTTACGTCCAAGGCGTGGGCGCCGTTTTCCGACTGCCCTACAGCCTCGCCTAAGATATACGCCATATCGTTTTCCCTCAGGGCTTGCTTTAATTTTTTCTTGCCCGTGGGGTTGATTCGTTCGCCTATAAGTACGGGGGTATCACCGAAATACAGTGCGTGGGTATACGAGGAACAGACGGTTAAACGCTTGTCCGTAATCTTTTTAAACTCCACACCCTGCAGTTTTTGCGTTAGTTCAAGGATATATCGGGGTGTAGTGCCGCAACAACCGCCCAGAACGGTCACACCTTTTTCGGCTAATACACGCATGTCTGCAGCAAATTCCTGTGAAGAAAGGGAGTAATAAGTCTTGCCGTCCCTCTCCTCGGGCAGACCTGCGTTGGGCTTTAATATTACAGGCGTTGATGACACTTTTAACATTCTTTCAATAACTTGGGTAAGCTGGGCGGGGGCAAGCGAACAGTTTGTGCCGAGGGCGTCTACCCCCAACCCCTCTAAGAGGGCGACTGTTGCTTCGGGGGTGCCGCCCGACATTGTCAGGCAATCCCTGCCGAATACCGCAGTGGCAAATACGGGCAGATCACAGACTTCCTTTGCGGCGAGAACGGCGGCTTTAAGCTCGTATAAGTCGTTCATGGTCTCCACAAAAATTATATCGGCACCTGCCTCAACGCCTGCTCTTATGGTGCGTTTGAATATCTCCACCGCGCTTTCAAACTCAAGGTCGCCAAGCGGTTTTAACAGTCTGCCCGTAGGCCCAACGTCCAGAGCGACGAAAGCGTCTTTAAAGCCCTTTGCCGCCTCCCTGGCAATGCGGACTGCAGCAAAAATTATCTCCTCCGTCCTATCCCCGTATTTAAGGCAGTTTGCACCGAAGGTATTGGCGCATATTACGTTTGAACCCGCCTGCAAATATTGGGTGTGAATGCTTTTAACTTCTTCGGGGTGGGTTAAATTCCACTCCTCTGGCAGAGTACCCAAGGGCAGCCCCGCCGCTTGCAGCTGCGTACCCAGACCGCCGTCCAAAATCAATATTGAGTTTTTTAATTTCTCTCTAACGTTCATAAATCTTTAATGCCTACCATTGCCGTAACCGATTTTGTCGGGGTCATAAAACAGTCGTCCGAAAGGGTTATGCCCAGCCGCTTTGTAACCGATAGGGCCTGGAATATGTCCCGCTGAAGGGTAATTTTGCAGTCGCCGAACCCACACGAAAAGCGTGAGGAGTTGGTGTTGTACTTTTGCCTTAATTTTGCGCATATCGCGTCGCACCAGCTTTCAACGAGCGCCGCGCCCATCGCCTGGAGTACCGCAGCCTTTGACGGGGAAATCCTGGAAAACTTGACTATAAGCCTGTCTACGCCCGCACCCGCCGTTGCGGCAAAGAGTACAAGGCGGTTACAGCCCTGTAAATTTAAGGCCAGCGAATGGCTGTGGATTTTGGCAAAACCCAAATCCAGCTCGTCGCCCTCCGCTTTTACGTCGTAAGTATCGTACACCGCCTTTAAATCCTGGGCTTGAAGAATGAGTTTTTCACACTCGTCAAAGAGCGATTCCACCTCTTGAGAGGGCGTTACCCCCTTAATATAGCCGAGATAACGCAACGTTTCACTGCGGTCAACGGCATTGAGCTTTGTAGTTATCAGCGTTGTCATATAATACTTGAAAGGTTAGCCTTGATCGCTTTAGCCACCTCAGGTTTGTTCATTGAATAGACGTGTACCGCCCTTACCCCGTTTGCATACAGATCTATAATCTGCTCGCTGGCGTATATTATGCCCGCCTCCGTCATGGCCTTGGGGTTATCGCCAAACCTGTCCACAATGCGCTTGAAGCGCGTGGGCAGATAGCCGCCCGAAAGGGATATAATACGCTTGATCTGGGCAGCGTTGGTTACGGGCATTATACCGGCAATTACGGGTATGTAAATTCCCGCTTCCCTCACCTTGGACAGATAGCTGTAGTAGACGTCGTTATCGAAGAACATCTGAGTGGTTAAAAAGTCACAGCCTGCGTCTACCTTCTTCTTTAAATTTTCTATGTCGGAAAAGAGGGTTGCGCTTTCGGGGTGACCTTCGGGATAACAAGCTCCGCCAATGCAGAAATTACCCGTATCCTTACACTCCTTTACAAGCTCGTTGGCGTAGTGGTAATCCATATTCCCCGCAAAATCCTTGGGGATATCTCCCCTCAACGCCAACACGTTGTCTATGCCCTCCGCCTTTAATGCGGCAAGCTTTTTTGCAACGTCCGCCCTGTCCGACGAGATGCAGGAAAGGTGAGCCAACGGCTCTACCCCCAGCTCCTTTATGCGCTTTGCAATGGCCACCGTGTAATCACTTGTACCGCCGCCAGCGCCGTAGGTTACGCTCATAAAATCGGGGGAGAGAGCGGCAATACTGTCCACTGCCTGCCTTACCGATTCGAATTTATCGCTCGTCTTAGGGGGGAATACCTCAAAGGAAAGACAGGCTTTTTTACTGTTAATTATGTCTATAATCTTCATGTTTTATTAACTTTACCCGTTAAGTATTTGTTATATTATAATTTAACGGAGATTGTTTGTCAACAAATGGGGTTTACTAAAATACACTTGACTTTAGCAGTTCAGGGTAATATAATACCTCTGTATTAAATAGTTCGGTGCGAGTGACTTGAAAAATTTTTTTCAAGGCGAAAGCAGGGGAAGTACGGTGTAAATCCGTCGCAACAGCCATTACGGTAAAAGTCCGATTGCCTGTCCGCCGAAAATA
>JBJFAG010000030.1:0-5517 GCA_051887795.1 Candidatus Coproplasma sp.
CAAGCCCAACCGACTTAGCAAAATCTTTGAAACTGAACTCTTCACCGTGCGCAGCCATATTAATCAGGTATGTTGCTGAACCGCCAATCATACCCGAAACAACTTGCGTACCAAGTTTAATAAGTGTTTGTTTTACAACGCTCTTAGTAGCCGCAATTGCACCTTTTGTTAAGGCGGTACCTACTTGTCCTATTCCTCCTGTAACACCGCCAATTACTGCGGACAAGAGTACAGAACCCCAATCAATCTTGCTGGGGGCAGTACCGCTTACCGTGACCTGCATAAACAAGTCTAACGAAGCAGAAATCATTGCTCCGCCGAGTACAGGACCTACGCCGGGAATTGCACACGCAACAACGCCTACAATAGCGCCTGCCGCAGAAGCAATTCCCATCCAAATTCGTTCCCAAACGGTTGCTTGTTTCTCTGGATCGGGAGGTAATTCTAAGACACCAACTTCCCCGTTTTCATAAACAATATAGTATTGTGTATCAGAGATATTCGCCTCATAATATAACAACGCTTCAGTTTCTACGCCAAGGAAGCGTTCATCCTGATCGTGCGCTATATAATCATTCAGTGCTTGGAAAGAAATAAAATCAGCTTGTTCGACCTCAACACTTATGCTGCTACGCATTTGTTCTTCGATAAGCTCTTTATAGACCCGTAAAACTTCATCATAATCCGTATCAGAAGTTATGCCGTAAGCATTAAAATCGTAAGTCTGCCCGTAGTTTACATAGTGGCAATAGTCGCCTAAATCATAGCTGTAAACATCACCAAGCGCATCGTTATATTCCCCGATATCATTCGCAATAATGGGCTGAATAATATAATTAGCGACACTATACTGAACATATTTGTCGTAAGCGACATAATGCAACGGTCCCCAAGCCTGATTAAAGGTCAGCTTAAACTCGGTGTACTCGTAATAGTACGCCTCCTCGTCAGCAACATATACCTTTACCTCATTTTCAAGGTCCTCAGAGGTGAGACAATTTTCCCCAACAAGAGAAACAAAACCCGCACCAAAGATATAATTATCCTCATCGCCATAAGCATCCAGATATGAGGTATAGCCGATACCTTCTACGCGCTTATCCCCGGCTATAGCATATGCCGTAAAGACATCCTCGTAACCAAACGACATAAGGTCAACAAGGACGTTGCTAAATAAAAATTCAATATCTTTATCTTCAACGATATCAGAGTTTTGTACAATATTCAGCGCTTCAATAATATGGTTGCTTTTCTCATTATCAACTTCAACATTATTGGTCTGCTCAGTATATGTTTCGGCGTTCGCCACAATAATTTTTGCGGTGCCAGAAAACAACTCATACTGCGAGTTGAATAACAATACAAGGCTCAAAGCAACAATTAAAACAGGTAAGAATAACTTCTTATATATATTTTGCCTACTTATTGTAGCAGTGGTTGAGCCTATCCAACCTCTTACTCTTTGAATAAAAGAATGCTTTCTAATAGCAAAATGGTAATTAGGATTTACAGTCCTTTGCGCCGTTGAATATTTCTTGATTTCAGGCTTCTCTTGTTGAACCCTTAATTTCAATGCGGCAAGTTGTGCCTGTAAAAAAACTAAAATCCTCTTTCTGTAGATTACTGCTAAAACCAACGCAAAGCAACATAACATTGTACAAAATGTTATGGCTATAGTTTTTAAAGCGTTGCTATCAATATAAATGCCCGACGAAGGCGTTGAACTGCCACTCGTGGTGCCTCCGCCTAAGACAGGCGCACTCACTCCGCTAGAGACCTCTTCCTTGGAAGTATAGACCGCTGTGAGTTTAATTGACTTGTTATTCAACAACCCAACCTGTTCAACCTCATCGTAGGTCAGATAATCGGTAAAGACTATACCTTTAAGTCTATACTCATAAGCCCACCCCAAGAAAACTAAATCGTTAGAGTCATCAATCTTGGGTAACTGTACCCTCTCACCTTTTGTAAAGGTAAGCGTATCCTTAACCGTACCGTCAACCAACGTGATAGCGACCAAGTCCCCTTCCCCAACAGCAATATTCATCGAAGCAGACTGAGTCTTTTTCCAAACTGCGTCTAAACGCATGGACTCTACGTTGAGAACATCATTAATTTGTCCACGATAGAATCGGTAAGTTCCATCGCTTAATATGTAACGGTAACCGTACAATTCGTACCCGTCTTTGTTCAGATCAGGCAGGAGCAACGTTGCTCCTACGCTACTCGTTAATTGGCTTACCTTGTTTCCATCATAGACATTGACGACGACGGATTCATAATGCCAGACGGCCGTTAAAACTATATTCTGTGGCTTATTGAACGAATATGAGCCCTGGTATATCTTACCATCTTCGTCCTGCCAACCATAAAACTCAATATTATTGCTCTGCGAAGGCAATACCTCAAGCGTAAAGTTTTTGCCCCCATAAGCAACCTCACTTCTTATTACCACATCACCATCTACCAAGGTTAATGTATAGACGGTTTCGGAGGTGAAGATATCTATGTAGAAAGTTGCATTATTCCCAAGGCGGTCAACCATCGTAATTTCATAGTTACCGACTTCATTAAATTCGGGAATATCCTCAAATTCGGAAATCTGATAAGTTGCAACGTTTCCGTCAGGTAGCTTAATCTTTATGATTCCATAGGGATCAAGCTCATTGGTAATATCAGAAATTTTAAACCAATTTGCTCTGAGCCTTAACCCGTCATTTATCTTTGTAAGAGTCTGTACAGCGTAATTGCTATTATACAAACGCTCAATAGTCAACTGACTTGTCATATCTCCTGGACGAATGTAGTTTGCATAATACTCAGTCGTACCATAGGCATTGCCTTCAACTATTCTGTAACAACCACTTCTCGCCCCTTGACTAACCAAGTATTCCTGCACCGCAACACCGTAGGGTAGGTTGTATGAAACATTTGAATTTTCAAGATATAACGTTATAAAATTTGACTCAAAATCGGCAACCTGAATAAAGTACAAGGGATCAACCTTAGTCTGTAAATTGCCATTTTCATCTATATAAGCATATTGTCTATCATTTAAAAATGGCGTACCGATTGCAAAGTTTTCACTTCTATTTTTATCCGCAAAAATATAAATGTCCCTATCAAAGTCCCTATTTAAAATAGACGTATACGCCGCCAACAGTTCTTGATAATCCTCTTCCTCTTGATCAGAAGGATTATTGCCTTTGACGGGTATAATGGAATTAAAATCTATTGTTGTATAGGTTGTAATATCTGTAGCGTCAAAATATCTCTTGCTTACAAGTGAAGCCGCCTTTGTATGTAGAGCAGATATCATTTTTGCTTCTGAATCATACGATACATTGTCAAATATAAATTGCGTTCCGTCTTTTGTGACCGTACTAGCTAAATACTGACACTCAAAATAATATGCAGAATCCTCATCTTCAAAAGCAACGAGAATATTACCCTCGCCTTTTGAGGGAAGGATTGCTACGTAGTGAAGGCTTGCATAATCGCTGAAACCTAATTGTTGATATAGTAATTCTTGGTTGACTATGGGGCTTTGCCCCTCTTCAGTAACCGTAAAACGCCATATGAATTTATATGTATCACCAGTTGCCGTACCTGCAAAGTATTCAGCGTTGTTTGCAAAAACCGCCTCATACTTTCCTACAGGTAGATCTGAAAAACTCCAGTTTATGTCGCTGGCTTCTTTGGTAGTAATAAGCCTTTCTTTGGGTAAACCTAACTCATCGCGTTCTATCTCGCCCCAATCGCCGTCAATAAGATACACTCTACCTACCAACGGAGCATGCTTTATTACTGAATTATTCTCGTCCAATGTCTGCAACGTAACGGTATCCTTCACATATACGGGGTAGGTCTCGCATGGAGCAAATACACGCATACTATCGGAAGAAATTAAGCTATCGCCAAAATAAACCTTTATGTTGGAACTTTGTGACTTTTCGTGTATATAAATCGTCTTATGGCGCACAACGCCGAGCTGCGTTTTGATGATGAAGTCATAGCGACCAGCATCCATAAATACTTGTCCGTCTTCGCATACGAAAGTATTCTTACTATCGTTTATGCGGTACGTAACTTCGTAATTCCAACCATTAATATCCGCACGGAAACCATCGCAAACTCCTTGGTTGTTGCTTACGACACCACCTTTCTGCTCAACAGAAGTTTCATTATTTTCGCCGCTTTCATCCGTATTACCATCGCTGTAATATAGATTATTGAACACTACTTCGGCAGCAGTATTGCTCAGATGAAAGACCGTTTCCTCAACTATGTTTTTGTAAGTATTAGATTTTTTCTCCGTCCCAAACCAACCATATGAAATATCAGTATGTACAAGTTCATAAGCGACAGTTAACTTTATATATACACCACCAAGCAGATCCTTACCAAGCGGAGTATATACAGTTACGCTATCGTATTTTTCAGGTGAAAACTCCTTAAAAAAATTTACGGTATGAACACCTGCCGTCTCCTCTCCCGAATACTCGTTGAGGCGCATCCAATCGTCTTTATCGGTTGGAACAGGCTTCTCGTCAGTAGGAACAAATTTCTGTGCAATAACCGCACCGTGGCCAACAACACCTATGCTGTCAATACCATTCACAGTCCCCTTCCAGGTATCGTCACATATACTCCAGTCTTTTCCGTCAATGCCTAACAAATCAGTAGTACTATTGAAATTGTACTTCAACTTGATTGCTATCGACTGCTTCCCCACAAGAACGTTTTCGCCCTTTTCTTCATCGTATTTATATATTTCCTCGCCTTCACCTGCAACGAAGCCATAGCTGTCGAAGCCGTTAATTTGCTCAGCCCCTTTATAAACACAACCACCATCACCAAGCGTATCAACATAAAAACTGACATAAGGTGTTTCCCTGCCATCCTTTATAAGGGCATATTCCGTATTATTTCCTGTAGTATCAAATCCATTATCAAGATTGGTTACGTAGGACTTGTTAGAAATATATTTAGTTTGGTCTGTAAGCAAAATGGCGCCATTAAGATCTGTTCCATCTAAATCCAGAACAGTATCGGCTGCAGCAAAGGCTAAATTTGTCATCCCCGTAAAGCTAAACCCAAAGGCAGACAAGAGGACAAAAACTAGTGTAAGCATTAATACATGCAAAAGCTGTAATTTATTTTTTTTACTCACCTTTATAACCCTCCAAATGCACTTGATAATCTTTATAACTTACTATATAGCCTCTACATAGCCTCTACGGAAATAGTCCTTGTGCCTAATTTCCAATCATCTTCAAATGCACCATGTGCACCCCATCCAATATAGAAAGCAGCAGAATTATCTGCAAAGCTATCTATTGAAATAGTATAGTTTAAACTATGAGACCACCAGCTCGTGTCTTTATAACCTTTTCCATGTTCTTCGGTTTTATCTCCTATTCTATTGGAATCAGACCCAGAAAAGATTCTAATGTCCTGATAGCCGTCATTAATCTCACGACAGTCATAGGTTATTTTTATTATTATTTTTGTATA
>JBJFAG010000031.1:0-5397 GCA_051887795.1 Candidatus Coproplasma sp.
TATATAGATGGTAGCAATAGCCGTCTCCCTGATGGGTACGTCACAGCGAACACACCTTACGAGTACGTTCATCTCGTATTCATACTTGTTGCCGCCTATGGATAGCATAAAGGGCAACAGCTCGCTTCCGAAAGCTCTCAACCCCGTCTGGGTATCGTGCAGATGTCTGTGGTTACACAGCCGTAAAAGTCCCCTTGCCACCACGTTGCCAAAGGTCGATTTAAAGGGGATTTTGCCTTCAAACTTTCTGCTGCCAAGCACCAGGCCCTCGCCCGTCTCTATATAGGTGTTTGCAACCTTTTGTATATCTTCGGGCTTATGCTGCCCGTCGGCGTCTGCCGTAACGATTATCTTGTCCCCGCCCTGCTCCTTTAAATAGGCAAAGGCAGTCTTTAGCGCCGCACCTTTACCCTTGTTGTGCGGGTGTCTTATAAGGGTTAAGTTTTTATACCCTTCAGCTCTTTCAAAAATGTCCTTTGACCCCGTAGAGCCGTCGTCGACTAAAACAATCGAACAGCCGCTAAGGGTAGAGGTTACCCCGTCGAGAACCTGCAGAAGCGATTGGTTGGGTTCGTAGGCGGGTATGACTACCACAATGTCTTTTTTCATATGTTACTCCGATACAATATGTATAAATATTATCATATTTTTACGTTAAATACAATACATAAAGCGCTATAAATTAAAAAACCTGAACTTTAAAAATAACCGTCTGAATTTTCCGAGGCGTAAGGCGTTAATCGGATATGCGGAAATCCGACGCTGTGATTAATGGCGGACAATTATATTTGACTGCTTGCACAATCTTCAGACCGTCGGCAGCGCCGAACCGTCATTATTCTTAAGCGCCGAACCGTCATTATTCTTATACGTTATTCTGCCTTTTAATCAGGAAATTATTAACCGTTTCTATAAATTTTCTGCCCGCCTGGGTGGGCTTGTAGGATTGCTTGTAGCACAGGTTGATTTCCATCTCGACCTTGGGTTCGATGTCTAAAACCTTTATATGCGGGTTGCGCATAAATTTAGTCTGCCCCTCGGTAATAAGCGCTATCGCCTCGCCCTTGGTTACGAAGTCGGCAATGTTGGTTAAATGGTGTCCCGAATAGAATACCTTCATATCGAACCCCGCCTGTTTGCAGACCTTATCGCACAGGTCGTAGAGCATAGTGTTCTGCGCCATAACGCATAAATCCTGGTCTTTGAGCTGTTCCAGCCTTATAGAGTCTTGTGAAGAGAGAGGGTGCTTTACAGGCACGACTGCGACGAGGTTGTCCAAGTGGAAAAATATTCTGTAATAGTCGTCCGTCTGCTCCGTATCCCTTAAAAACGCCATGTCGATCGTGCCGTCGTCCAGCTTTGCCTTAAGCTCATACGTGTCGCCCATAATAAGGTTGAGCTTCATATCGGGGTTTTTACGCTGGAAGGTATAGACGATATCGGTTATATCGTACTGCGCCATAGTCGGCAGCGCCCCCAGCGATACGACGTCGTCGCTCTTAGTCAGAATTTTATTTATGGCTTTGGTATATTCCGCCTGCTGTCGGGCAATTTCCCGCGCATAGATTAAAAAGGTTTCGCCCGCCTCGGTGAGGCGGACTTTTCTCGTTGTGCGGTTGAAAAGCGGCGTGCCAAGCTCGCTCTCTATCGCCTTGATATGCTTTGACAGCGAGGACTGCGAGATGAATAAATCGTCAGCGGCAGTCAAAAAATTCCCCACGTCGGCAAGGTGTACGAACTCCTTCAGATAGTTTATTTCCATAAATTACTCTCCCGTATTTCCTCTTATATAATAATACGCTTTTGCCATAAAGTCAACAGATTTATTCCGTATGGGAATAAGTAATAAATATATTTGAATTGAAAGCTGTTAACGAAAAATGATAGAATTTAACCACAAATAGATTTGGAGGAAGCTATGAAAAAACTCAGAAGCTTAATAATGGCGGTAATAATGTTTGCGGTGAGCATAGCGTCGGCGATAGGTCTGGCGGCTTGCGGCGGCGGTGTGGATATTGCGTTCTGTATGTCGCAGTCCAACGAGCTGAACGAGGCTATTGAGGACGCGCTGCAGGAGGCGTTCCCCGGGCAGAAGGTGCGCTCCGAGAATGCAAACAGCAACTCAACAACTCAGACCGACCAGGTCAACAACTTTATAACTATGGGCGTTAAAATGCTCGTCGTATCCCCCGTAAGCCTTGAGGCTCTGCAAACCCCTTTGAACGAGGCGAGGGCGGCAGGCATTAAGGTAGTAGTCAGCGGTGCGACCACCCAGGGCGTGGACTGCTACGACGCCGTAACCGTCAGCGACGAATTTTTGTTGGGAAGCTATATCGCAATTCTCGGCAAGAATTGGGCGGAGGAGAATATGCAGGGCAAGACCTTCGATACCGTCATCTGCTACAACAACGACTTCGAGGACAACATTAACCGTTCCAACGGCATAAGGACTATCACGAGCGCAAAGCTTAAAAATAAGTCGGGGCAGTGGATAGACGCAAACGGCAACGTCGTTTCAAGCGAGGCGGAGGCGGCTGATAACCCTGCTTACTGCGAAATGCTCACGACGGGCGGCAACCACGTATACGAATACGCCATGACGCCCAACCAGACGATGAGCGAATATATGCCCAGCATCAAGGCGATGTATCCCAATGCAAGGCTGTTCCTTTTATACGGATCGCTTGCAGCGCCTACTATGAGCAACGAGATAGTGGCTAACACCACGGGCGCTAACCTTGACGAATATGCAATCTTCGGCGGCGGCGTAAGCGGCACGCAGGAGCCTGCCTGTCTTTTAGGTTCGCTCTCCTCGGGCGTTGGCCAGACCTTTACTCAGTCGGGCCAGACGGTTACGGGCATTAAATCCATATTCCGCGGTGCGGTTTCATTCGGCGGTGCGGACGCGGCCAAGTCGGTTGTCGACCTGTGCAAGAGAGTATACGAAGGCGAGGCGGGCGTCGATTACGTCAAGAACAACGTAGAGCCTTTGGGCGTATGGTTCACGGTTAAAGCACAGGGGAATATCCCCGATACGCTCGCCTGTCTGCCCATTAACGTACCCATGGGTACGCCCGTTTCAGCGTTCAACGCCATAACGGCTCTGCAGGATAAAAACGTAGAAATCAAATGGCAGAATAGTTAGAGGAGGAGTGAAGATGATACTCGAACTTGAAAATATCTCCAAGATATATCCGGGTGTCGTTGCGCTTGACGAGGTTTCTTTGCAGTTTGAACAGGGCGAGGTTCATGCCTTAATGGGTGAAAACGGCGCAGGCAAATCTACCTTAATCAAGGTTATAGCCGGTGCGATAACGCCCAACGGCGGAAAGATTAAAATAGGCGGGGGAGAGTACGTAAAGATGACTCCCAAGCTCGCAAAGGACAACGGCGTTGCGGTAATCTATCAGGATATAAACCTCATTCAGCCGCTGTCTGTTGCGGAAAATATCTTCTTCGGCTCGCATAAGGGCAAGCTGTTTTCCAAAAAGAAGCTATGTGCGTTAGCGCAGGAGCTGTTCGACGAATACGGGTTCGATTTAAACCCCGCAATGCCCGTAATGGCGCTATCGTCGGCCAACCAGCAGCTGGTTGAAATATGTAAGGCAATCTCCAACGACGCCAAAATAATGATAATGGACGAACCCACCGCCGCCCTTGCAAGCCACGAGGTGGAGCTGCTCTTCGACATTATCAGAAAGTTAAAGGCCAAGGGCGTAACCGTCGTCTACATATCGCACAGGCTGGACGAGGTGTTCGAGCTGAGCGACAGAATAAGCGTTCTGCGCGACGGTAAGTACGTCGGCACGGTAGAAACGGCTGAAACCTCACGTGCGCAGCTCATATCCCTAATGGTAGGCAGGGAGCTGGGCGCAAGCCATCCGCCCCGTGCAAATCAGCCCGGCGAAGAGGTGGTATTAAAGGTTGAAAACCTGACCGGCAACAGCGTGGAAAATATCAGCTTCGAACTGCATAAGGGCGAAATATTAGGTATAGCAGGGCTGGTCGGGGCAGGCAGAACCGAAACGGCGGAGCTAATCTGCGGCAGTAAGAAAATCGAAAAGGGCAGCATAGAGGTTAACGGAAATCCCGTAAAAATCCACTCGCCCTCCGACGCGCTTTCAAACGGCATAGGGCTTATCCCCGAGGATAGAAAAAAGGACGGCTGCGTAATGCACAATTCGGTGCTGTTCAATACCACCCTTCTGTGCGATAAGGACTATATGAAGTTCGGCGTGATAAACGGCAAAAAGCGCAAGGCGATAGCCGAAAAGTACCGCACGGCGTTGAGGATTAAAGTGCCCAACGTTCAGCAGAGCGTGGGCAACCTTTCGGGCGGCAATCAGCAGAAGGTAATAGTCGCCAAGACCATGGCGGCCGATATGGATATAATCTTCTTCGACGAACCGACTAAAGGTATAGACGTGGGTGCGAAGTACGAGATATATCAGCTTATGAACGAGATGACCGCCGCAGGAAAATCTATTGTTATGATTTCTTCGGACATGGAAGAGATCTTAGGCGTGTCTGACAGAATTTTAGTTTTGTACGAAGGCGGAGTTGGCGGAGAGCTTTCCAAAGAAGAGTTTACTCAGGAAAACGTACTCACGCTCGCTTCGGGATTAAAAATAGGAGAGGAGGTAGCTTCGTGAAAATAAAGGAAAAGACGACCGAATTTTTCGGCAACGTAAAGAAACAGTTCGTCAAAGACGAGAACGGCAAACTCCCCTTATGGGGAACGGCAAAGAAGGCGGCAAACTACGCCTATAGAGAGGGTACGGCTTACATAATATTCGTAGTGCTGTTCATCTTCTTCACCTGCCTTAACCCCACTTTCGCAAGCGGGAGAAACATAATGAACCTGTTGCGCAGTACCGCACCCTATTTAATCGCGGGTATGGGCATCATCTTCGTCATGATGACGGGCGGCATAGATCTGTCCGTAGGCTACATAGCTGCTACCAGCGCATGCTGCGGAGCAATGATGATAAACGCAGGCGTACCTTCCTTCGTTGCGGTTTTAATCTGCATAGTAATCGGCTTTTTACTTGGCTCTATTAACGGCGTGCTTGCGGCAAAGCTCAAGGTGTTCCCCTTGATAATCACGCTTGCAACCCAGATGGTGTTCAGCGGACTTGTTGCGGTAATCGCAGGCAAGGGCAAGCACAATATAGCGGTGGAGGATCAGTGGCTCAACACTGCAAGATTTTTAGACCTGCCCGTCAGCTTCTGGATAGGCATAGTGTGCATAATCGCCGTGTGGTTTGTATTAAATAAAATGCACTTCGGCAGGAACGTGCTCGCCGTCGGCGGCAACAAGGAGTGCGCACGTCTTGCAGGCGTTAAGGTAGACCTCGTTACAATGCTCTGCTATGCAATCTGCGGTGCGTTCTTTGC
>JBJFAG010000032.1:0-5367 GCA_051887795.1 Candidatus Coproplasma sp.
TCACCGCTTTGAAAAAATACATAAACTACGAATTTTCGTCCGGTTGTTACACCGGCGACGACTACAAGTCCTTTCAGACGAAGTATATCAATTACCTGAAATCCATCTGCAAAGCAAATAATTGGTCTCTCGTCAACGTCGGTAGAAACCACTACTGCTTTTCTGCCTTCATCAAAGGCGGGACGGAAAATAAGTACGTCTACCTTTCCATCAGCGACGTGCGTTACTTCTCCAACGAGTGGTACAAGCATATTCTCGTCCGCACCGCCAAAAACGAAGTCGATTATCACGGCGGTTTTAACAACTACACCACGCTGGAACAGCTCGAATGTAAAATCGCAGAACTGTTAGGCGAACTGCCCTTTTAGGAGGAAACGAAAAATGAAACTCAATTTAGAACCCAAATCCCCTGCTGAAGAAAAAGTCAAAGACTATCTTGAGCAGAACGCAAGCGAAATCCTTGCAGATAAAATCAACAACGGCGTTCCCATCGTAAAAGATGGGAATACGCTGCTCAACAAAAAGACGCTTACGGGTTTTATGAAGTATGCGTCTGATGAGGCAAGAAAGTTAGCTGAAAAAGGAGCTACTTCCGCCTGCATCGAAGACAGCGTTGTGTACAGTTGGGCTATCCACTACTTTGAAGAGGATTTCATCGAAGGCACACTCTTTAATGCGGACGGTACAGAATATAAACCCGCTCCGAAACCGACTCCTGCTCAAGTCAGGAAAGTCGAACCGAAAAAGCCGGAACAACGTCAACCGACGCTCTTTGACTTTATGGAACCGGAAACACCTGAACCCGAAGTCAAAGACGAAAAAGATGACGACGAGGACGAACAGCCTTCACAGGAAGAAATCGACGAAATACTTGCCGAAATTGCCGAAGAAGAAAAAGCAAAAGCTGAAACAAAGAAGCCTGTTTCCCCGATATGGCAAAAGTATCAAAAACTTCAAAAGGAACATCCCGACCGTATTCTCCTGTACCGCTTGGGCGACTTTTACGAAGTTTTCGGGGACAATGCCGTAACTCTTTCCGATGAACTCGGTTTAACCCTTGCAGGCAGAGATTTCGGGCTTACAAGCCGCGTACCGATGATTGGCTTTCCTTATCACGCAGCAGACAATTATATACGAAAAATAATTCAAAAGCACAAAGTCGCCATAGCCGAAACGCCCGACGACGTAAAACTGCTCCCTGAACCTGAAGAAGATTACGATGAGCTTACGGAAGAAGAAATGCGGGAGTTTGACGGAGATATCGAAGAACCGCAGGACATTGACGACGAACCCGAAGATTCGTTTGACACAACAGCTTTTGATAAAACCGTACTTTGCAAATTAGACGCAATCTTCGGAGATAAACTTACTTTGAGGTGAAATTATGAAAGTTACAGACATCAGACCTATTCCCAAATACATATTGAACCAAATCCGAAAAGCGGATAACAAAAACTATCCCAGCCCCGACGGTCACGTTCGCTGTTATGCCTATCTTACCACTTGGAAAAACGAGCTTGTGAAAGTGACCGTTGCTGTAAAACATCGCTACAAAAAATGGTACTGCAAGCAAGTTGCCGTTCACGGACTGAACTCGAAAAAATGCTTCGTAAAAGATATGGAATACTGTTATTGCGCCGGTATGGGTTTTCGTTTCGGCTGGTACGAAGAAGGCTTGCAAAAATACGAACAATGGTTTGAACGCGGCTGGTGTTGGGCGGACGATAAATATTACGATCCGTACGCCGAACTTATCAATCCCGACTTTATAGAACGCTTGCCGGAATTCCGATACAGCGCATATAAACTGTTTCAGGGCTGCAATATTTTCAAATACTTACGGCTTTATCGGCAGTATCCCCAGATTGAAATGCTGATGAAACTCGGCTTTACAAGCATTGCCATGAGTATGACCATATTAAAGCGTTGCGGAACGGATAAAGCCTTCTGCAAGTGGCTGATTGCAAACAAACCATTGCTTCAAGGAAGACGCTACTATATCGACGTCATTGTGCGAGCATATAAGACGAAAAAATCACTTGACCAATTGCAAGCATACAAGGAAGCAAAGCTCAGACTTGTCCACGACAGCAGTCTTGCTCCTATCAAAGAATTGTTCAAAGGCAAAGACCTTGAGCGGTTCTTCGATTTTATAGCAAAACAACAAACCAATCCGAACACTTATCTCGACTATCTGAAAGCCTGCCAACATCTCGGTCTGGATATGACAGAAGAAAAGAACCGTTTTCCCCACGATTTCAAACGCTGGCACGATATCCGCATCGACCAATATGCTACAAAGAAAGCAATCGAAGATGAAGAAAAACGCAAGGAGCTGTATATTCAATTTGCCGCCGTTGCCGAGAAATATCTATCTTTGCAACACGCAAAACGAAGCTCATTTATCTGCATTATCGCCCACAGCCCGGCAGATCTGATTCGAGAAGGCGAAATGCTCCATCACTGCGTCGGCAGAATGGGTTACGACCAGAAATTTGTCCGCGAAGAAACGCTCATTTTCTTTATCAGAAACAAACAAGAACCTGATATACCATTCGTTACGGTCGAATACTCCTTGAAAAACAAAAAAATCCTGCAATGCTACGGAGAACACGACCACAAACCAAGCGAAGACGTACTACATTACGTCAACAAAGTATGGCTGCCTTACGCCAACAGAACACTCAAACAAATTGCCGCATAGGAGGAATTCAACAATGGCAAACTATTTCAGAATTACAGCATATCACCCGACCGAAAACCTTTCGGTCATTATGGACTCAAACGGAATGTTCGAAAAGCTCTGGCAATTCTCGTCCTTTATGGTATCCAAAGGCTTCAAGATAATCGAAGTCGGAGACGAAGACAAATTCAACGAAGGCGATATAGCAAAAGCCGAACAAGATACTGTCCACCTTATCTTACGTGCCTGCAAAAGCGGTGAACCGGAAATTACTGGCAATCGCATTACGGTGGAAGGCAAATCCTACAAGATTTTATAAAGTTATAGCCCGTTGCGACTACTCGTAACGGGCTATTTTTATGTTGGTAATTATGTATAATTCCAACATAATTTGGTATGTATTTCACTTTTATCCGTGCTAACGCAATCAATATAATTCAACTTACTATTGACAAATTGAAAGAACAACATAACATCTGAACATATACACGATAAATACGTTTCCTTATCGGGATACCGATCACTTCTCAGCTTCATTAAAGTTGAAAAATCTTGCTCTAAAGCAGATTGTATTATTTCATCTATTATATCCATCACTGCAACTACGTCATCATCTATAACAATTCTTTCTTTACGTTTACTTATATAAACACATATCTCATTTATGTCGTCGTGTATCATTTTCAATATGTACGGTAATCTTTTCATAATCCATTTCAATTTTTCTTTCGTCAATGTTTTTTCTCTCATACTTTACTCCTTGTATTATATATTGTTTAATTATTGTTAAAGTCCGTACTTTTACCATTTTTTTATTATTTTATATCCATAAAGCAAAAGCGACCTCCTTTATTATACAAGGGTCGCTTTTTTTACTTTTTTAGTTGTCTCGTAAATACATTTTATTAAAGGATATTTGCCCAATCTTGAATTATTTATTTTGAATATATAAAACTCCTTATATGCCCTTAATCAACAAATCTGATTTTTTTATTATAAGCAATTTTTCGTATAAGCTCATAATTTTTTTTCTTTAGAATAATTAAAAATGGACCTCCTTCAGTATTTAATTTAGGCTTTAATATTTTTTGTCCCACATTAGTTTTCAACACCATATATTTACTGGTTATACCTCCTCTCCCTTCCGTAAGAAGTAGTCTTACTACTTCAATTTCAACAATTTCTTCCCAATTCACAATCACCTTTCGTCGTATTAACGAACGAAAAATGATTTCATCAGATGTAATCCAAGCAAACTCCGTATTCTTCAATATAATCCATATGGGCCATAAAAAACAAAACGCGACCACTATATAAGCAAAAATTCTTATTACCAAAAATTCTTCCGAACTGAAATTTAATACTCCTATTAATATTATTATAGCATCTAACATAAGAAGAAAAATACTAACAAAAGTATTATATAAGCATTGTGTTCTTATTTTAATTTTCTTCATTTTAATACCAACCAGATAAAGGATTTGCTACAATAGAGGATAGTATTGAATATCTACACAAAACATTAGTATTTACAATAAGCTTTTCTATCTCTTCTTTTGTCGTATCTTTAAATGCATTCCTCATATTACCTTTTAATGCCTTTGCTCCCATATTAAAAGATTTCCCTTGCATTTTTTGAATAGCTAACGATTTGGCTTTTCTTCCTTGGTTAAATATTTTATTTGCCTTTACTTTTGAAAAAATTTTACTTGCTCCATATCCTATCATGTTTGCGCCTGCTCCAATACCAAAAGCAAGCAACCCTGATTTTAGATCATGAACAGAACCACTAATTAATCCACCAAGAACAGAAGCCGTTCCACCAAAAAGTAATGAACCAATAACACCACCTATTGGAATAGCCGATATTGCTCCCGCAACTCCACCACCTAGCGCAGATTTAGCAATACTTCTCCAATCCCATGTTGACGCATCCCAATTCCAATTACCATCATTATATACTTCTTCAATTATTGCTACTGTTCCAGATACTGTAGCACCTATTGCAAAACCGATTAACATACTAATCGCAATCGCAGAAAAACTAATCACAAAATGGCCACTAGGATCAGTATTCATTACAGGATTATTATTGCAGTAGACATATAAGTTTAATCCACTAACACTATCAGGTTCTAAATATTCTACACTATCTGCAGAAATAAATCTACCTAATGTAGGATCATAGTATCTACTTTGCAAGTAGTACAAATTAAATTCTTTATCCCAATAATAGCCCCTGTAACATATAGAATTGACGTTTCCAATATTCAACACTTCCGCGCCGATTTCACTACCGCTCGCATTATATACCTTATGATTTCCCCATGCGTCGTAGACGTACCGGCATTGCAAATTGCCGAGACTGTCATAAATTGCAATCACGTCTCCGAGGATATTTTTGCGGTAGTAATATTCGCTACCATTATAATTTATTCCGCATACGCCGCTTTCGTCGTAATAGTAATAAATATAGTTTTCCCCACGTGGAAGTCAGTATCTATCGGGGGACGAGCTATTCTGTGGCAAAATGAGAAAATTTACTGGCAGGATAAGGAGATTGCCACAACGGGCAATCTCGCCTACCCAAAAGCGGGAAACCCACTTTACTACATATTATAGTAATAGAACTTTTTAAATAAGTCAATCAGTTTTACCATAATCTTAAAATGTTCTTTAGCATA
>JBJFAG010000033.1:0-5296 GCA_051887795.1 Candidatus Coproplasma sp.
GTAAACCGCAGTTTGCATAGGAGATATAGCCCGACTTTTCAAAGACTATAATCTCCGCCTTTTCGTCCAGCCTGCGTATTCTCGCCGCCGCAGTAGCTCCGCCTGCAACGCCGCCTATTATTACAACTTTCATCACTTCACCACCTTTCCGTTATATGAAGATATTCCGCCAATATTTTTAACGTTTGTATAACCTGCCTGTTTGAGATAGGCAGCCGCCCTTCCGCTTCTGCCTCCGCTAAGACAGTATACGTATACAGGAGTTTGTTTATCCCCTATAGTATCCTCTGCCCAACCTATTTTGTCAAGGGGTAAATTGATACTTTTCTGAATATGGCCGCCGCGGTATTCCTCCTCCGTCCTGACGTCGAGCAACACCGCGTCGTTTGTCCTGTTAAACTCCGCTACACCCTCGTTTATATCGGGCGAGCGAAAGAATGAAAATACGGACATTTTCCGTCCTCCTCTGTTTTTTACACCCCGATTATAACTCATAATTAAAAATAATTCTGTGACAAAATCACCATTAACAGACGGCCGACTATACCAAGGTTGGTTGGTACAGTCGGCCGTTTTTACAAAGTATTTACGGTTTACTTCCACTCATATTATTATGCGCTCTCCTCAAACTGACTGTTGTAGAGTTCGGCATAGAAGCCGTTCTGCGCCAAAAGCTGTTCGTGAGTTCCGCTCTCTATTATATCGCCCTGCTTCATAACTAAGATGAGGTCTGCATTCTTTATTGTGGAGAGGCGGTGGGCAATGACGAAGGACGTCCTGTTTTTCATGAGTTCGTCCATGGCGTTCTGAATACGTATCTCGGTACGGGTATCAATGGAGCTGGTCGCCTCGTCCAAGATCAATAAAGGCTTATCGGCGATCATTGCCCTTGCAATAGTCAGCTCCTGCTTCTGCCCCTGTGAAAGGCTGATTTGCTCGGTTAAAACCGTATCGTAGCCGTTCGGCAGAGTTTTGATAAAGCTGTCCAACCCCACCGCACTGCACGCTTTTGCAATCTTTTCGTCGGAGACGTCCTCGGTATTATATACCAGATTTTCCCTGACGGTGCCTTCAAACAGCCAGGTGTCCTGTAAGACCATACAGAATTGACTGTGAACGTCCTCACGTTTAACGTCCCTGGTGGGTACGCCGTCAATGCGGATCTCACCGCCGTTCGTCTCGTAGAACCGCATCAGAAGGTTGACCATAGTCGTCTTACCTGCCCCTGTAGGGCCGACAATCGCGATCTTCTGCCCGGGTTTAGCGTGTGCGGAGAAGTCTTTGATTACGGGAGTTTCGCTGTCATCATACCTGAATTTAACGTGGTCGAACTCCACCTCGCCCTTGACGTTCTCAAGCTTAGCAGTCTTATGGCTTTCGTCAGCCATCTCCTCTGCCTCGAGGAACTCAAATACTCTGTCCCCTGCAGCGGCTGCAGATTGCAACGACTGCACGGCCTGCGCTATCTGTGAAAGGGGCTGGGTAAATAACCTTATGTACATGGTGAAAGCGATGATAACGCTTATGTCAGCCCTGCCGTTTATGGTAAGCGCAGCGCCCACGATACACACCGCAACGTATGCAAAGTTACCGATAAAGGTCATTAACGGCTGCATAAGTCCCGAAAGGCTCTGCGCCCTGAACGCACTTGCACGGAGGTTCTGGTTTAAACTGTTGAATTGCTCAACCACCCTATTCTCGCCATTGTATGCCTTTACGACCGTATGTCCCGAGAAGCTCTCCTCGATATGTCCGTTGAGGGCGCCGAGATTCTTCTGCATACGTGCGTAGTACTTCTGCGAACGGCTCATTATAATGAGCATCAGCGCAAAGCCGATAACCGTAGCGACGATAGCGGTTACCGCCATAACGGCGTTGGTTACGAACATCATTAAAAGCGAACCTAAGAACAGCGTTATTGCAGAGACTAACGTGCCTATGCTGTTGTTTAACGACTGGCCCAGAGTATCGACGTCGTTGGTTACACGGGACAGCACGTCGCCCGTCGTAGTCTTGTTATAATAGCTCATGGGCAGACGGTTAATCTTTTTGGAGATATCCCCTCTCAGCTTATAGGAAACGCCCTGAGTAACCGAGGACATTATCCAGTGCTGTATAGCCGAGAACGCCCAGCCGAGCAGATAGAGTACGACAAGTAAAACTGCGATATTCGCCACCGCATAGAGGTCGATGCCCGTAAACAGGCCCTCTGAAATTATGCTCGTCAGCTCCTTGATTTTTGAGGGGCCGACAAGGGTTAACACCGTGCCGCCCACTGCGAATACAAGCGCAACTATAAGGGCGGGAATCCATTTTTTGGCATAGCCGAAAATCTTCTTCCAGGTGCCTATGAGATCAACTTTTTTATCACTCTTTTGCATATTGCCTTGACGCATCATATTAGGTCCCATTATGCAAGTTCCTCCTTTGAAAGCTGTGAATAGGCAATGTTACGGTAGACTTCACAATTTGCCATCAACTCGTCGTGCCTGCCTTGCCCTACTATTCTCCCCTCGTCAAGCACAATAATCTTGTCTGCATCGCGGATAGTGCCTATTCTCTGCGCAACTATCAGCCTTGTGCAATCTTTACAATTCTCTTCAAGCGCCTTTCTGAGTTTTTTGTCCGTCTTATAGTCAAGTGCGGAGAAAGAGTCGTCAAAGATAAGTATTTCCGGCTTTCTCGCCACGGCGCGGGCAATGGAAATTCTCTGCTTCTGTCCGCCCGAGAAGTTGCCGCCGCCCTGCGCGACGTTGCCGTCAATGCCGTTTTCAAGGCGTCCTACAAAGTCGTCCGCCTGGGCAATGCTTATTGCCTCTTCAACCTGCCCGTCCGAAATCTGCCCGCGGCCGTTATCGCCGTAAGCCACGTTGGATTTAACCGTACCCGAAAACAGTATGGCCTTTTGCGAAACGTAACCTATCTTATTTCTCAGTGCTTCCTGAGAATACTGCCTGACGTTTACTCCGTCAACCAGCACCTCGCCTTCGCTTGCGTCATAGAAACGTGGAACGAGGTTAATTACCGAACTCTTTCCGCAGCCCGTTGCACCGATAAAGGCGACGGTTTCGCCTTTATGCGCACTAAAGCTGATATCGTGAATAGCGCTCTCGCCCGCGTCGGGGTATGCAAAGCTTACGTTTCTGAACTCAACCTCGCCGACAGCCGAAGAGGTATCCCCTGCAAAATCCCCGTCGGTAATCGAGGGATTGGTCTCCAGAACTTCGTTAATACGCTTGGCCGCAACCGTCGCCCTGGGCAGGAGCATGAATATCATAACGAGCATCATAAACGACATTACGACCTGCATTGCATACTGCATAAATGTCACCATATCCGTGAATAAACCGAGTTTATCTGCCATACCCGCATTGTTAATAAGGTATGCTCCGACCCAATATATTACAAGGGTTAACCCGTTCATAATCAGCTGAATGGTGGGCATCATAAACGCCAAAACGTGGTTGGCATACAGCTGTGTGTTCTTTAAATCGGAGTTAGCTTTTTCAAACTTTTTCTCCTGATAGTCCTCGGCGTTGTAAGCTCTTACTACGGGAAGTCCCGTTAAATTCTCCCTTGTAACCCTGTTAAGATTATCGGTCAACGACTGAATCTTTTTGAACTTAGGCAGAGCTAAAAGTATGCATATCACGATCGCAATCAGCAGTATTACGATTGCCAAGCTCATTGAGAAGGTCCATTGCCAGCTCTTTGTAAGTATTTTACAAATTGCCCATATAGCCGTAACGGGAGCTTTAATAAGCACCTGCAATCCCATGATTACCAGCATTTCTACCTGCTGTACGTCGTTTGTACAACGGGTGATTAGACTTGCGGTGGAGAACTTACCTATCTCCCCCATCGAGAAGGATTGCACCTTTGAAAATACGTCGCCCCTTATCCTTGCGGAAAAGTTGGTTGCAACCTTGGCAACGATTACGGCAACGACTACCGAACAGGCAAGGCTGCCCAAAGCACATCCTATCATCTTGCCGCCCGTTTTCCAGACCTCTCCCATCTGGGTCCCAGGCGTCTGCACGAGGGCTGTTATCTCCGCCATATAGTCGACAAGCGACAACTCAAGATAGACCATGCCGACAACCAAGCCGAGAATAACTACCGAAAGCAGCCATTCAACGTAAGTAAATTTTTTCAGCAATTTCAGCATTTTTTGGTTTTATCTCCTTATATTAAAATATTTAACCTGGTTAAGTAATTTAAAACAAAAAGTTACCCGTTAATCTTTAACGGGCATATATATTATAGTTAATCGACTACAGGGGGAGGTTCAAGACGGGTTTTAATTACGCTTTCTATCTCCTCCGAAATGGTGATAAACTGAGTGATTTTCTCAATCCCTATGCAGTCAATTACAGTTGCGATATTTTCCTTTAAAGCTTTTTTAAGGTCGTCAGCCTTAGTCTGCCCCTCTCGGGTGAGCTTGACTATGGTAACTCTTGCGTCCGTTTTATCCCTTTCCTTGGTGATATAACCGCGCTTTTTCATCTTTTTTAAAAGGACTGTAACCCTCGCCTCGCTTACGCCCATTTCCCCGCTTATGTCACCTGCCGTGACGGCGGTCTTTGCCTGAGCGAGTATTCTCAGCACCGCACATATGCCCGAGCTGGAGTCGGTCATAAGCTTGTATGTTTCCTGAGGCTGCGTTCTCATAATGAAATCGAACACAAAATCTATCTGTTCTGTCTTTGCCATTTCTTTATTCTCTCTTTATTTAACCTGGTTAAGTAAATTATAAACCATACCCGCAGAACAGTCAATGTAATAATTGTGAAAAAAGTAGTAGGTTGTGTGTAAACAAATTGACTGAACAAATCATAAAACAAATCCGACGGGCCTGTCAGGCCCGTCGGATTTGATAAGTTTATTTAATTGAGTTCCCGGTTATGAGATGTACGGCTTTTATGTTTCCCGCAGTCCAGTTGTACAAGCAACCTGACCGTGCGTGTGGTTTTAAGCACCTTTTCACGATAACCGTGTTCGTCTACGTTAAAGGCAAAATGCCTTGAAAACATTGAAAAATTATGAATTTCCGTGTATTTCACACATCCTTGCGTTGCAGCACCACCAGCGTTTCGACGTTCAGTTGCTTATTCAAAAAGATTTCTTCTACCTCTTTGCCGTCCTGAAATACCGGAAAGTTGAATTTTATCGATTTCAACGGGCAATCGCTTTCGCCTTCAGGATAGATTTGAATCTCTTGAATTAACTCGGCAAGCAATTCCTTTCTTTCCTCGTCGTTCATTATATCATACAATTCGGAAAAATGCTCTAAAAT
>JBJFAG010000034.1:0-5274 GCA_051887795.1 Candidatus Coproplasma sp.
AACAGCCGCAACTAATGCGCAAGCTGCGCCAACAATTTTTTTTGTTGCTTTCATTTTTTAATTTTTCTCCTTATATTTTATTTTTTTTGCGGGCTGTGCCCGTTTAATAAAAGCCTAAATTATGTACGGCTGACGCCGTGATTAAATCCAACAGAAATGTTCTGTTTAAAAGCAAATATAATTAAAATTACAAAATAGCATTGAAGGACATGCTCATTCTCATTGATTCAGGCAAAATAGCGTCCACACACTCCCTGTCGTATCCTTCAAGCCACAATATGACGGTATAGCGCTTTACGTTACTTCTGTCAGTAACCGAACCGGGCGCCAGCCTGCAGGGGAAATACCATTCGTCGTTTTTCATTACGCAGGTATTGCTTGCAAAGGATTTGGGAGGGAATAAGGAGCTGTATGCCTTTGTCTTATCCGCCAGAATATCCTCTTCCTCTCTGCTGATTTCGTCCTTTTTGTAGACGACTGCGTTGCCAGCCGACTCCGAAAGGAGCTGCTTGCCCTCTATCAGCATTACGCGTATCGCATCGTCTACGTGGATATTTTCATCATTATAGCCCGTAACTACCTCGTCGATATTTATGGAAATTTCAACGTCGACCGCCCTGTTGGAGCCGTTGACCAGATAGAAGCTGAATGAGAAAAACGATACTATATCCTTACCTGCAAATACCGTATGCACCCCCTCCTGCATGGCTATGTCGTCAGGCAGGTTCATACCGTAGCCCATTGTTGCATACTGCAGATTTTTGCCTGTGGAAGGATCCCACGTTACGTCCTTATATTTGCCCAGGACAGGCACGTCCAGATGGTCTGTAAGGTCGGTTAAGTCCTCGTTATAAGTCAATGAAAGCTTTATGTTTTCATCATAGTTTATATCGACAACGAAGTTCTTCGCCTCGTTTGCAAACACTGAAAAGCCCGCAAAAACTATTGATATGGCAAGTGCAATCGGGATAACGATTTTGGATACTCTAATCCATTTTAATCTTCTACTCCACTTCACGCCAACCACCTTAGTTTACGAATTTATTATTAATTACTACTAAAAACCCCGGTTCACGCCAAGTGCTATATCGGTTGACAGCCAAATAATAAAAAGAGCCAAAACCTTTCCTTTAACTATAAAAAGGAATAGTCTTGGCAACTGACAACCATTGGCAACATTCCCCCTTGCGCCTTTAGGTTCTTAAGCTTTGCGTCCTGCCCTTTCGGACAGTTTGCTCTTATCATCTTATTTATACTAATATATTATTATATTTTTTAAATTTTGTCAATACTAATTTAACATAATTTTTGTGAAAAAAGTAAAATTTATGAATTTATGCATGCATACAACCTGCTCCCACAGCGAAAAAACAATGGCGACGGCGAGCGTTCAGGTTGGGTTTTGCCCGCCCCCTTGCAACGGTTAGTTGCAAGGGGGCGCAAATTTTCTTGTTACAGATTGTAGTTTTCAGGGGGCAGCGGCTTGCCGTAATAATAGCCCTGGCCGTAACCGATACTCATGCTCTTTACGTACCGCTCAATAACTTCGTCCTCTACGCCCTCCGCAACGATTGCAAATTTCTTATGCTCTGCAAAGTTAACAAGCGTTTCTACTAATCCGCCGATTAAGAAATCGTCCTGCGCCTGCTCGATAAACTTCCTGTCCAGCTTTACCCAGTTGAACTCCAACCCCTCCAGCATCTTCAGTGAGCTCATCTCCAGACCAAAGTCGTCTATCGCTATCTTGAAGCCCATCTGCGTAAGCTTTAATATGTTGGATTTAACCTCCGCTACCTTGTCGAACATTGCAAACTCCACTATCTCCATGCAAATGTTCTGCGCAGGGATTTTATAACGCTTGTATACCTTCCTGAACTCTTCCGCTAAGTGAGAGTACATAAGCTGCTTGGGCGAAAGGTTTAACGTGAATATTATATTCTGGTCCTGCGGGTTCTCCTTATAGTGCTTTGTCTGCATCTTAAGCATCTCTTCAAATGCCCAGGTGCCGACCCAGTTAATGTCGCCCGTCTGCTCCATTATGGGCAGGAATTTGCCAGGAGTGAGTAGGCCAAGCGTCGGATGCTCCCACCTTACCAGCGTTTCATATGCCGTTATTTTGCCCGTTCCAAGTTCAACAATGGGCTGATAATATAACGTGAATTGGTGATTCTTGATTGCAAGCTTGATTTCCTGATACTGCCTGTACTCCTCCGTCTGCGTCTCCGCAAGCTGTTCGGAGTAAATTTCGTATTTGTTGTAACCGTTCTTTGTTGAGTTGACTGTAGCAAGCTCCGCATTCTGCAAAATCGTCTTTGTGTCAGGACAGAACTCGTTATTGCTCGCTATGCCTATGTTGACGTTGATTGTCATCTTTGTCCTGGTTAAAAGCACTATCGGGCGGTTACATTCCGTGATTATAGAAAGGGCTATGTTCGCTACGCCCTTGTTGTCCATATGCTCCTCTATGTATATCGCTAATCGGATATCGTCATAGTCGCACACCCTTGAACCCTGCGGAATTACCGTTAATATCCTGTCCCTTAAGGTTAACGTTATCTTCTTAACCTGCCTTTCACCAAGCGTCGCCTTTAACTCGTCAAGTCCGTTGATCTGCACTAACATTACCGTGAAATGCGTGTCGAACTTCGCCGTCTCGTACTTGCGGGTGAGCATGTCCTCAAACCCTAATCTGTCAAATTGCTTGATCTTGTACTTCTCTGCTATCAGTCGGCTTCTGTCCCTTTTTATTCCCAATATCAAAAAGAACACCGATACACAACAGACAACGAGAAATAAACCCACTATCAAATAGCAGACACCATCTTCCAGATTAAGTCCTGTGAGTAATGAATTGTTCATATTACACCATTATCTTTTTTTTTGCTTTATTTGCGCAATCGCTTTTTACCGCTTATCTTGCTGTGCCACCACAACTTGCTTATAGTCAAATTCGTCAATGAATTTCGCCGCCGCCTCTGGCTTCAGCGATTTGCTGATTAACCATCCCTGTATGGTGTCACACCCCAGATAGTTGAGCATGTCAAATTCCTTGCAGGTCTCTACACCTTCGCATATGGTCGTTCCGTTTAAAAGCTTTGCTATGTTGGTTATAAACTTTATTATCGATTGACTTTCTTTGCTGTTTAATACGTCTTTGACAAACTCTTTATCTATCTTTATCGTAGATATGGGCAGCTTCTTAATGTATAACAGCGAGGAATACTCAGTTCCAAAGTCGTCCAGATGTACCAATATTCCTTGCTGGGTCAGAACGGTGAGCTTCTTTAACGTCTCTTCAAAGTTTGTCATCAGGAAGCTTTCTGTAATCTCTACACAGATTGCACCGGGTTTTAAATCGTATTTGCGGTATATGCGGAGGAAACTGTCAATAAATCCAGCCTGCATCAGCTGAACGGGCGAGACGTTTAACGATACGCTGACGTTCTTTCCCTCTATCGACTTCGCAAATTGCATGCCCGTATCAAATATGAAATCACCAAGCTGAATCATCGCGCCCGTTCGCTCTGCATACGTGATGAATGAGAACGTGTCAACGTTGACGTTCCAACTCTTCTTAACCCTGAAAAGTGCCTCGAACCCTTCTACCCTCGCTTCCTTTATGCTGTACTGAGGCTGGTACTCCATTTCAAATGCACCTTCGGATAACATCTGCTTTATGTCGAACGTGACAAGATAACTGGTGTATAGCTTCTTCTGGCTTTCATGGTAGACTATGTAGTCCGCAACCTTTGTGTCAATAGCCCTATGACAGGCTGCTTCCGCCGCCTTGAAGGCATGGTCAAAGGTGCGGGGGTTCATCGTTTCGTCACACATCGCAAATCCACCTTTCATGTCAAGCGTGAAGAGGTTGACGTCTACCTTCAACGGTTCGTTAATATAACTGAAGATATCGTTTAAGTCGGTCATCAATATGTCAAGCTTCTTACCGTCGGGGTAGGCTACGCCTATATATCCGAAGTCTAACTCAAACGCATAGGTGAACTTTTCTTTGGTTTTGTTTAATATTATCTTCTGAACTTCAAGCGCCGTTTGCTTTCCGAATAGCGTTTTTATCTGGTCTAACTTGCCTATCAATAATACGCCGATAAGCGTACGCTTGCCCTTCTTTACAAAGGTTTCAAATACCGTTGAAAGCGATGAGGTACTCATTCCGCCCGAAGTCGTCTCACTTGCCGACTGAATGAATGAGTTTGCGTTGGATACCTTGCCTCCGTATAGCTTTATCCCCTTCGCACTTCTTATTGCCCTAACTGCAAGCAGACTGTCCTCTCCCTTGTCGGTGGATAAAGGTATCAGCGTGAAGTTCCTATGGTCTATACTTTCAGGCGATTTGATTTCTTTGATTGACGAATAATCAGCTCTAAACGAATTATTCCTGGAAATTATAGCTCCCGTTTTGGTCAAAGTTGCTTTATATCTGAATAAAACTGTGCTTTCCCTTTTTACGGTCGAGTAAGCGTAACCGATAAATATCGCACATACCAGCACGCCGAATACTATTAATAACGCCACAACGTTGCTGATTATGCTGTCAATATTAGCCTGACTCTCCGAAAAGTCACTAGCGCAAATTATGCCGTAGCCGTAATTGCCTAAGCTTATGGGAGCGCAAACCAGAGTTTTTTCACTCACTGTAACAACCGAAACGGCGTTGTTGACTAAACCAATTTCACTCAGTACTTGCCCTTCTGTAAAATAAGGAGAATCACTGTAAATTACCTTTCCGTCAGTAGTTTCGTATAACGTGATAATCGCGTATTCGTCAAATCCACCGTTTGAAGAACAGGTAGTCAAAACCCTTTGACGTATATCAGGGTTGTTCATATTATTGAGTTCATCAGCGGTGTATGTATTATCCAACATGGTTAAGAGTGAATTTGCCTTGTTGTTATACACTGAATATTCGTACTTGTAGGTCTTTGCCGAAAACTGGTTAAAGATAAAAATACCTATTACAACCTCCAGCAAAACTACCATAGCAAAAAAAATCAGTAGTCTGATTACCGTTTTATTATTCAGTTGCGGAACGTTTATCTTCTTTTTCACTTTCAATACCTTAACCGTATAATACGGAATAATACAATTTATATTATATCACAATTTAAACGTTTGTCAATGATAATCTTTATTTAATTATCTAACGCATTTTAACAAAAAAAGACTGCCCTCAATGGACAGCCTTGCTTGCCTTACGGCGGATTGGAGCAGGCGACGGGAGTCGAACCCGCCCAAATCAGCTTGGGAAGCTGACGC
>JBJFAG010000035.1:0-5151 GCA_051887795.1 Candidatus Coproplasma sp.
TGTGATTGCGAACCCAACCGCAAATCTCCACTTCCTTGCCGATAAGCGATTGTCTTTCGGCCAATACCTGTTTAATGTTCATTGTTATTTTCACCCGTTTAAAATATAATATCGGCACGAACTTCATTCGCACCGATGTTATTTTAGCATGTTAAGTTATTAATTGCAAGTAAAATTTTAAATTAGCCGAGAGTAGTTTAATCTGTTACTCTATGGCAATTACGTAATCATAGACAGGCTGATTGGTCTCTACGACGCTTATCTCTAAAAAGGGGTAGTCGCTGCCTAAATAACTCTGCATTTGCCCTGTTAATTCCTGAGAACAGTTTTCACCGCAGAAGAGGGTTATTACACATTTATCCTCTAAATCCAACTGCGAAAGAGCCTGTTTGAAAGCTGCTAACGTATCTTCACAAGCGGTTGTAACCTTGCCGTCCACTATGACCATGGCCTGGCCCTCGACAATCTCTACCCCGTCGCACTTTGCATTGCGTACGGCACGGGTTATTTCGGCCGAGATAACCGAGGAGATTGCTGCCTGCATATCGGATAAGGTTACGGATATATCCTCTTCGTTGTTGTAGATGGAAAGGGCGCTGTACCCCTGCGCCACCGTCTTGGTGGGCAGAACGTGTACACTGCCGTCAAACAGCTCCTTGGCCTGATTGGCCGCCATAATTACGTTGGAGTTGTTGGGCAACACTATGATGTCCTCGGCGTTGACTTCTTCAAAAGCCTTTAAAAAATCCTGTACGGAGGGGTTCATACTCTGCCCGCCTGACACTACGCAGTCGGCACCCATATTGCTGAACAGTTCCTTAAAACCGCCCTCGTCCGCAACGGCTACAAGCGCAACCTTGATTTTAGGCTTCTGGGGTTTAACAAGCTTAACTTCCTCAACGAGTTGGGAGTGTTGATAGCTCATATTTTCAATCTTAATTGAAATAAATTCGCCGTATTGCTGGGCAATGTTTAAAACGTCGCCTGGGGTCTGCACGTGGACGTGTACCTTTACGATATCCCCATCCCTTAAAGCCACTATGGACTGGCCGCCAAGGCTTTCAAGCCTTGTAACAAGCTCATCGGTTGAAAAGCTGTCTTTATCCTTGGAGAGCGAAATTAAAAATTCGGTGCAATAGCCGAACTCGCAGTCCTCCGAAAGCGCCGCTTCGGCCATATCCGCGGGTGTAAACAGCTCTTCAATCTCCTGGGTATAGCCGTAGCTTTCACCGTTGAAGTAGTTTAAAAATCCCTGAAATATGCACAAAAGCCCCGCACCGCCGGAATCTACCACCCCCGCATCCCTTAATACCGAAAGCTGACTGGGCGTATTCTTTACGGCTGTAATACAGTGCATTTCCACCGTTTCAAAGAGCTGGGGGAGGGAATTTATTGCACCGCAGCAGTTGGCTGCGCACTCGCTGCACTCCCTGAACACGGTCAGCATTGTACCCTCCACGGGCTTAACTACCGCCTTATAGCTCTTTTCCACACCGCAGTTGAAGGCACGGATAAAATCGTCTGAAGCTACCTGATCGCACCCCTCAAGCCCCTGGGCAATGCCCTTGAATATCTGGGAAAGTATTACTCCCGAATTGCCCCTGGCACCGAGCAGGGCGCCCTTTGCAAAGACGCTTGCCGCCTCGCCTACCGATGTTGCAGCGCTCTCTTTCAGCTGTTTAAGCCCTGCCTCGTAGGTCATACGCATATTCTTGCCCGTATCGCCGTCGGGAACGGGGAATACGTTTAATTTATTTACTTCCTCTTCTTTTTCACACAGGGACGAAAAGCCTGCGGCAAGCACTGCCGAAAATTCCGCCCCGTCCATTTTATTGACAAGATTCTGCATTTTCTCTCTCGTAATTATTGAATTATTAGTTTTCCTTTTCGTTGCACTTACAGAAAATAGCTACTGTTCCGGGACCTGCGGAAGCGCCAATGATAGGTCCGATATAGTTTACGTAAACTTCCTTTACGCCCAGCTCGCTCTCGATCCTATTCTTAAGATACTCCGCATCCTTCACACAGTCTGCATGAACGACGGCCACCGTCTGTGTTTCGGGGGAAACTATGCTTGCTTTAGCCATATTAAAGATCTCGTCAAGGGAGTTCTTTCTGCCCTTAACCTTCTTTAACGCAACGTTTTCACCCTGCCTGTTGGAGATTAAAATGGGCTTAACGCCGAACAGGTTGCCGAAGAATGCAGCAGAAGCCTTAACCCTGCCTGCCCTCTTCAGATAAGTTAAATCGTCTACCGAGCAGAACTGCTGGTATTTGAGCTTGTTGGCCTCTATGTATTCAGCAACCTCTGCGGCCGACTTGCCCTCTTTCCTCATTATTGCGGCGTCTATGGTCATTAAGCCTTCGCCTAAACAGCTGTTAAGACTGTCAATTACGTAAATTTTGTTTTTGCTGTATTTTTCATTGAGCTCGTCTGCCACCACTTTACCGGTATTAACCGAGCCCGAAAGCGCTGAAGAACAACCGATATAAATTATATCCTTTCCCTCTTCAAGATACTTGGTGAATACGGTGTTAAAGGTCTGCACGGGTACCTGGTTGGTGGTCACACGCGTACCGCCCCTCATAATGTTGTACAGCTCCTGAGGGGTATATAAATCCCAATCGAGCGAGGCGGGTAATTCTTTACCGTCGTATACAATGTTCATCTGTACGTAATCTATGCCGTACATTTCCCTCACGTCCTTACCGAGGTCGGAACAGGAATCAGTTAAAATAATGTAGTTTTGCATAAAAATAATCTCCCTTGATTGTCAGATAAATTTATTACATTTAACATATTATCATTTTCAACAATTATTTTCAAGCGTTAACGATAATAAATATGTAAAAGTTTTGTGAAAATACACTATTTTTTCAACCTCTGCTCATTGTTAATTCTTATCGGTTAATGTATGATTGATATATTATTCACTAAGCTATTAATTAGTGATATAAATACGTTGCCAATTTACCGATACGTATACTATAATATATTTTATATATGAGTACTTTTGCTTTAGTCATAATCATTACTGCGATTGCAGGCGTTGTGGGTACGGGGCTCGGCGGGCTAATCGGCGCCCTCGTGCATAAAAATTCGGAAAAGGTTGTAAGCCTCCTTCTCAGCTTTGCCGCAGGCGTCATGCTCTGCGTGGTCTGTCTGGACCTCGTTTCGGACGCCATAGAACAGGGTAAAACCGCTTCAGGCGATATCCCCGCATGGCATATTTTAATTGTCGTCGCCATGATAATCGTGGGATATGCTATGGTGTACGGGCTGAACTATTTTATAGACCGCCGTACGAACAAGCAGGTTAAACACATTGACGAAGCTCACCCCAAAACGGCAGACCAGCTCTCTGAGCTTATACATAGCGATCACCTTGAAGTACACAAGCACGACTATGAACAGGCCAGCACCAGGACCAACAAGCGGGAGCTGTTTGTCGCAGGGTTGGTTATGGCGTTTGCCATTGCTCTGCACAACCTGCCCGAAGGTATGGTCATCGGCGCTTCCTACGTCGGCGAATCCGCTAACCTTGTTTTAAGCGGAGGACTGGCAATTGCAATAGTCATCGGTCTGCATAATATCCCCGAGGGTATGTCCGTTTCCGTACCCCTGATTGCAAGCGGTACAAGCAAGGTTAAAGCCGTACTTATCACTGCGGCAACGGGTATCCCCACCGTGCTGGGTGCAATGCTCGGATATTTTTTAGGCACCGTGGGCCCCATCTGGCTGACTATATCTTTAAGCTTTGCAAGCGGCGCAATGCTGTACGTTGTATTCGGCGAGCTGCTCCCCGAAGCAATACTGATGTGGCGTTCCAAAGCCCCCGGGTTCGCTATGCTGATAGGCTTGCTGGTGGGTATTCTAATTCTGTTTATCGGTTGATTGTATGAAAGCTGAAGCGCCCTGCGCACCGTGGTTAACGGTGCGCAGGGCGCAATTTTATTTTGATTAAGTTTTACTGCTAATCGTTCTCTTCTTCAACAGAGTTTTCAGCCTGAACCTGTTCCGCCGGTAACGGAACACAATGTAAAATACGTAGCAGAGCGCTGTTACATCAAGTGTTTTCTAATAGCCTTAATAGCCACGTTGGCAATAAGGTTAGAACCCTTGAACGTGGGGTGAACGCCGTCCTCGGAGTAGTCAGTGTAAGGTCTGGTAACGCATAAGCCGTTAAACATCTCGTCATAGGCTACGAACTCGTCGCACATTTCAACGCAGATGCGGTGGATAATCTCCAGCTCCTTGTCAAATACGGGGCGCATGCGCTTTTTGTCAGGCGCAGGCAGCAGGAAAGGCTCCAGAAAGATTACCACTATTCCTGCGTCCTTAAGCTTTTTGATTAACGTAACCAGGTCGCTTTCAAAGAGCTTATAGTTTAACTCCTTACCGTACTTAAAGCGGTGAAGGGTGTTGTTAATGCCTATCATCATAACGACGGCGTCGGGCTGTAAATCGATAACGTCCCTCTGAACCCTTGCAAGCAGGTCGCACACCTCGTTACCCGATACGCCTTTGTTGTAAAGCTCTATATCCATATCGGGATAAATAGGGCGGAGTTTGTCCGCAAGTACCTTAACGTAACCGTTGCCAAGCGAAGTCTCGTCGCTGCGGTCTCTGTCACAATCTGTTATAGAATCCCCGAAAAATACTATCCTCATAGCTATCCCTCTTTTCTTGATTAATTAATTTTAGCATATTATATGCCGATAATCAAGCGCAGACGCAAAATTTTATAAATCATTATTTTTAAAATCTTGAATAATGCTTTGACAAATAGTTTTATTTGTGTTATAGTAACTTACGCTGAACGTGAATTTTGGCAGTTATAATAAATATTATAATAATAGACAGGGCTCCCGCAAAAGGTTTGCTTTAGCAAAGATTTTGTGGGAAGAGGAAAGGCAAACACCATAACTGAGGCGGTGCCTGACCTTGTAGGCACCGCCTTGAAAAGGGCGTTTTGCAAAATTTAATAGGGCTCCCGAAAATATGCGAAGCAAATTTTTGGGAAAAGGAGACACAACGGAGCAAACTTTCCGTTTGTGTTCACACAAACGGATCAGAGCGTAGTTTGTGTCGACGTGCGGACGTACCCAAGTGGCTCAAGGGGCTCCCCTGCTAAGGGAGTAGTGCGGGAA
>JBJFAG010000036.1:0-5146 GCA_051887795.1 Candidatus Coproplasma sp.
TGACTTATCAGGGCAGTCGTCGCTTGAAACAGCGCTATCGAGGCGGTCGCTCTCCCTAAGGCTGATATATACGGAAGAAGGTAACTTACATAAAAACTCCCTTTCTCTGTACAGCGATTTATCCGCAACGCCGTCGAACACGGGCATTGTCACAATCTGTACAAGCTTTTCTGCGTTTAAAAGCTCCGCTTGGCTTGGGGTTATAAGTCCGTCTGCAATAAACCTCTCCATCTCGGCATTAATACCCGCCATGTCCTTTATGCTGAAATCACACAGCTCCAGGAACCTGTGATATGCAATGCCCGTTTCAGGGGAGGTATCCGAACCGTCACCCCTTTCATACTCGTCGTCAAACAGGGGCAGGCAGTCCTCTAAATTATCCCTCTCCCATAAAAGGCGGGAAGCAGAACTTTTAACGGGCAGATTTATCGCCTGTTCATAACCGTACGTAAAACTTGCAGCCCGATTAAGGCTGTTTAACAACTCTGCGTCGGGGCAATCCAGAACGGGTACGGCGTCACCCTCCCTGACATTCTGCTCCTCGCACGATAAATCAAGCTTACGCATATCAAAGCCCTCATAATTTATCAGCGGTGCATAGCAGTCTGAATATGCCGCACTGATTGCGTTATAGGGTTCGGCCTCGCTCGTCAAGACGTACAGGGCGTATTTAGCCCTGGTAAACGCCACGTATAAGAGGTTAATCTCGTTGCAGAGCTCCTCCTTTGCCGTCCTTATAGACGTAAGTTTTCTCAGTAAAGTATTGTATGACTTTCTGTTATCCCCGTAATACTTTGGCACGAAACCGAAGTATTCGTCAAAAGGCATATTGTCGCTTGCCTTACCTTTAAAGCTTGTGGCCAGGTCGGCAACTATTACAACGGGGAACTCCAAACCCTTTGAAGCATGCATAGTCATAACGTTTATGCTGTCCGCCGCAACCGAGGCAGGTGCGCAAATTCTGTTGCCGCTCGCCTTGATTTTTTGCAGGAAGGCGTTAAGCGATAACTCCCCGCTCGCCCCGTAGGCGCTGCGCTGAAGCGTTCGCAGATATATCTGCTTTACGGGGGAGGAGAACTCGGCTTCAAAGCCGCCGCTGCGCATAATTTCGTCGATAAGCTTTGCCGCGCCAATGCTATCGGAGAGCATTCTCAGCTTTTTAACCCTTTCAAAAAAGGCGTTTATCTTTTGAGACAGCTCGTCGTCGCCCTCTTCTCCATACTTCCTTACCGCACTGCAGAGCAGCCTTTCCTCCCCTTTAAACCTCAAGCGGATTTTAACCAGCTCATCCTCACAGAAACCGCCGAGAGGGGATAGCATTGCGGAGGCGAGCGGAATATCCTGCTGAGAATTGTTGAGATAGGACAGAATATCCAGAATCTGAACTATTTCAGGGCGTGTACAGACGTTGACTTCCGCAGACGATGCAACGGGGTATTCGGCAGAGAGACAGCGAATAATCTCCTGCACGCTTTCCGAGGAGCGTTTGCGGGTTAATATGCATATATCCCCCATCTGAACCTTGACCTCTCTGCCAGAATCGGGGTCGAAGTACGTGGAGTTTAACGCCTCTTTTACAAGCTTTAAGACGGCAAGCGCCTCGCTCGAAGCCCTTCGTGAAGCGACTTTTTCACTCACCACCGAGTAGATTTTGTCCGCCTCTTCCTTATCCGCCCTGACGTCGTCAAACAGGCAGAATTGCGCAACGCCATCAAAGCCTTCACCATAGCGGCTGCCGCCCTTCATGGCGTGTCCCGAAGAGTAGTCAAAGGTGCAGAAAGGCACCCTCATCACCTTGGAAAAGACTTGGTTTACAAAGTTGATTACGGCGCTGCTGCTCCTGAAGTTATCGGGTAAAATGATATAATTTCCGTCTTCGCCCACGTTGTCACACTTGTCGGAGAAGAAGGAGGAGCTGCTGCCCCTGAACCCGTAAATCGCCTGTTTTACGTCGCCAACGCAGAACACGTCGTCACCCGAGGCATAGGTTAAAATATAGTCCTGAATGGGATTGACGTCCTGATATTCGTCGACGAATACGTATTTATACTTTTCGTTAATCTTAGCGCGTATGTCGCTATCGCAGTCCTCGCCACGTAAAAGCCTGAGCGAATACTGCTCCAGATCGCCGAAGTCCATCTTGCCTTCAGAGCGTTTAACCCCCGAATATGCCTCATCGAACGCAAGCAACAGGTTGGAAAACGCCACGGCAAGTTTGCCGCTTTCATAAAAGCGCGAACGCTCGGTTTCCTCATCGAAATCGGTCAGCTCCTTATATTTTTTCTTAACCGTTTCCAAAAAGTCCTTAAACTCAATATCCGCTTCGCTGCAGCCTGAGGGACGGCGGAGTCTGGTGAGCTTTTCAGGCGCCCCGAAGAACCCGCTTGAATTTATATATTGGTTTATGTTTGTACGGATATCGTCCAAAATATTGTAGAACTTGGGATTGCCGTCGGGAGCTTTAAATCTTGCCTCAAAATCGTCAACGGCAGAAACCAGGATGCTAAGCCTCTCTGAAACGGCATCTTTAAGTCTTAAACATATCTCGTCAAAGCCTTTAGGGGTAAAGGTGTCAGTCATTGATCTTTCTATAATCAGCTTATAGTCAGGGCATATCCTCACCCTTTCGTATGCATCGGACAGCATTGTACGAAGCGTGCTATCGCTTCTCTTTTTCTTCAGTTTAGAGAGCAAATACAGAAACTCCCCGTCACCCGATTTATACCGCTCGTCAAACACTGCGGACATGGCCCGCTCTTTGAGTTCAGCCCTCTCCGCCTCGTCTGCAACCACCTCGAAGGAGGAATCGACCTGCAATTCGTAAAAGTAGGTTTTAACCAACTTGGAGCAGAACGAGTCGATTGTGCTTATATCAGCCGTATTAATCTTTGAAAGCTGCTGTTTTAAATGTATACGTAGCCGTTCATCCTGGCAGTTTAACCTCTTAACGAGTTCCGAACGCAGCTTGTCCTTCATCTGCGCCGCCGCCTTTTTAGTAAAGGTTACGCATAAAACGTTGTCTAAATCCTTGCCCTCGCAGATGATATCCACCAACCTTTTAATCATAACCGTGGTCTTACCCGCACCTGCAGAGGCGGATACCATAACCTTATCCCTCGCCTCTATTGCGGCTCTCTGTTCATCAGTCAGTGCCATCTTCGCCCTCCGATTTAATAAGCTCTGCGTCTGTAATGCCCTGCTCTTTTTTTACAATACCTGCAATGGTAGCGCAGTTGGCCTTTTTCTTCTTCCTCACTCCTGAAACTTCCGCATCGTAACCGCACAAGCCCTTTAAACTGCAGTTATCGCAGGCGTCCTCGACGGGCGAGGGGGTTATCTCGCCTGAAAGCATCTCCCTGCCGCCCTGCCCTACTAAGCTTTGGGCGTACTGCAAAAAGTATTTGAAATCCTCGCTGGGCATGGCCTTATCCAGCTTTCTGCCGTTAAGATATGCACCTACGTATTTACTGTGCTGTTTCTCCGCTACGGTGTGGTCGGAGCATTTGACGACTTCTTCGCTGCCGTCCATAAATCCCTGTAAAATGAAATTGTTGCCCTCGTCGGAGTAGTCGACGTTGGCGGGGAAATAGTAGGCACCGATGGGGCGCCTGTCCTTACCGATAGCTGAAAGATATAAAGGCAGCTGGAGTTTTAACCCCATATAGTAAGCGTCCGCTTCCGCCTTGGAATAGCCCGTCTTATAGTCAATAACCCTGACCATATCGCCGTAACTGTCTACCCTGTCTATTCTGCCGCTTAGCGCCACTCCGTCCGCAGAAGCGGTGCAGGTCTTTTCCACACCCTCTACCCTGAAATCGGAGTTAAAAATCTGTTCGTAGGCGGCTTTGGCTAAAATGCCCGCCTCCTCTATCAAGGATGACGCCGCATAGCCCGCCGCACAATCCTCGTCGGGTACGGAGTAATCGGGCAGGGAGAGCAAGTCGGCAGCCTTAGCCATTGCAAACTCGGCACAGTCGTCCGCATCGTTGAACGACTGGCTGTTTACGGCAACCTGCCTTAACACCTCGTGTATAATATTGCCTGAATCCAGGGGACGGAGAACGCCCTCTCTCCTCTCATTCAATCCCAACCCCCTCGTTATAAAGGATTTATAGGGGCAGGAGAAAAAGGTCTCCAAATCGGTGGGAGAGACCGTCTGTCCATACAGCGCCCCGACGTTAACCGTACCCGACTTTATTACGGGGAAGCATTGGCCGCCATCACAGTTAAACTCCTCTTTTAGCATTGCAAAGACGGAGGAAGCGAACTCCGTTTTATCGCTATAGGGGTCTGCCACGTATTGCGCAACACGCCTTATGGCAGGGGCAGGACGGCAGACGTAATAGGCCGAATAATCGTTAGACGCCATAATATCCCGTGTTGACTGCACTTTTAAAGGCTGACCGTTGCACGTCAAAAGGTTTTTGGCGTAATCAAAAATCTCGCTTGAGCCAAGCTCCTCGCCGCCGCTGCGCACGGGATAGACGAGGTACAGCTTATCGGTAAAGGCGCACAAATTAAGCGAAGTAGTCTCCATTAACCTTAGGTTTACCTGAGAGATTTTAGGGGACACCGCAAGCTTAACCTTCTCCATTAAGGTTAGTTCGCTGTCCGAAAGTATTGCCGTATCGGGCGAGGCAGAGGGTACCGCCCCCGTTAACCCGCCGATTATCAGCACCTTACTGCCCGCATTTGCGCAGACCGACAGATCGCCGACAAACACGGCGTCCTGCTTGGGAGGAATAAGGGACACCTGCAAGGCGGTAAAGCCGCTTTTGAGTATTTTTAAAAACTCCCTGACCTGGTACTCCTCACCTATGGTGAGCTTACACGCCTCGTCGATAACCGCAACCGTCTCCTCATATGCCCTTGCAGACATAGAGCCTATAGAGGCAAGACCGCACCCCTCCGCCTGTTCTGCAAGTTCTGCTAAACGCTTTTCACAGTTGAAGTATTCCAACAGCTTTTTAAGCCCGTCGCAGAAGCTTTCGCCAAACGCCTTAGCTGCGGGCAGCAGCTTAAGCCCCGCCACAAACGCACGGCGTACTCTTTCGATTCTCTGTTCGTCAAAACCCGCTTCATTGCGGCATATATCGGGGTTAACCGCCCTTTTAACTCCGCCCGTACCCGTCACGGCACGCAGCAT
>JBJFAG010000037.1:0-5137 GCA_051887795.1 Candidatus Coproplasma sp.
CTATGCCCTTGACGAATACGGTCTTTCCTGCACCCATTTCGCCGTTTAATAAGACGACGTCGCCGCCCTTCAGGGTCTTTGAATATTCAGTTGCAAACGCCATTGTAGACAGTTCGCTATCCGATAAAAAAATTGCCATACGTCTATATTATACCCCGTATGGCAAACTTTTGCAATAATTTTATCAGGCAATATTAATCAGACTTTTACGATAAGAAGTACCTGAGCAATACGCCGCCGACGAGCAACACTAAAACGCAGGCGCATACGACGGCTATAATTATGGTGCGCCTCTTCTCCTTTGCCTTGCGCGCCTCTGCCTGTTCCTCCGTTTCGTTCGAGTCAGACTTAACCTCCAGCTTCTCCGCCAATTTGTTGATTACCCTCGATATATGCTTATATATAGGCAGGGTAATTAAGATTGCTATTAAACAGCGCATGACGTTAAAGGGCAGTACCGACGCCCAGAGATAGAAGTTGTAGAAGGTCTCCTCCGTACATCCCTCGCCGAATATGCCCTGCATAATTCCTACGAGCGGAGCCCAGGAACCGTTAAAGAACAACTGACGGTAAAAGGGAACCAACACAAGGTAATTTGCAAGTATAGACATTGCAACCGAGGCAGCCGTACCCACGCTCATGCCCACAAGCGAACCCTTAAAAGAGCGGTGGCGTTTATAGATAATGCCTGCAGGTACCACAAAGGCTAACCCTATCAACAGGTCGGCAAGCTCGCCCACGAATACGGTAGACGTGCCTTTGATAATAAGCTTTATCAAAATCTTGAAAAGGACAATAAGCGCACCGGCCACGGGGCCCAACGCAAAGGTGCCGATAAGTGCGGGGATATCGGAAAAATTCAGCTCTAACCACGAGGGGAAGATTGCCGCAATGGGGAAGCCGAACACGTACAAAACGCCCGCCAGAGCTGAAAATAAGGCGATTACCGAAATGCGCGTAGGGGAGAAATAGGTCTTTGATTTTAACATAACAGAACTCCTTAAAATAAAAATTTATTAAACTTAAGTCGTTCTTTAAAACAAAAACCCCGAAGATAACTTCGGGGTAAATTTTTAAAACTTAATTACCACGCTCTTTATGCGTAGCCCAAAAGTTTTTCTTTTATCATCCGGACTATACCGTCGGTACGGGAATTTCACCCGTTCGGGAAACAGGACTTACGCCCTGCCTCTTCGCAGACTTTACTGCCGGTGGGGAATTGCACCCCGCCCCAAAGAATAACTTAAATTTGATTAAATTATAATAGCATAAATACGCATTGTCAAGCGATTTCAAAGAATATTCAAACCGCTTACGATCAATCCGAAAACCGCACCGTCCCCCTCCCGTCCCGCTCGCAGCGGCGAACACCCTATCGGCAATCCGAAATACCGCACCGTCCCCTTCCCGCCCCGCTCGCAGTGGCGAAACCCTATCGGCAATCCGAAATACCGCACCGTCCCCTTCCCGCCCCGCTCGCAGTGGCGAACACCCTAACGGGCAATCCTCGCGTGAGGGGAGTACTTTATTCAGCCATATGATTGAAGTAAATTATTTTAAAATATTTGCGGCAGAGTAGCCGGTTATGATATAATGAAGCCGAACAAATCGTAGTGAGGAGAGATTATGCCTGAAAAGCTGAGCGTAAATGACGTCGAATACATAATCGTCAAGCTGTTGGGTCGTGGCAAGGGGGGATATTCCTACCTTGCCGAGCGGGACGGAAAACAGTACGTTCTCAAACAGATCCACCACGAGCCCTGTACCTATTACACTTTCGGCGATAAAATTCAGGCGGAGCTGTACGACTATAAAAGGCTGAAGAGTGCGGGCGTAAGGATTCCCGAAATGCTCGACGCCGATATTCAAAACGAAAGAATACTAAAGGAGTATATCCGCGGAGCTACGGTTTACGAGCTTGTCAAATCCGACGAGATGAAGGAAGAATACCTCGTTCAGATGCGCGAAATTGCGCATAACGTCTACGCCGCAGGGCTCAACCTTGACTACTTCCCCACGAATTTTGTCGTTCAGGACGGATTGCTATACTATATAGATTATGAGTGCAACCTCTACTGCGATGAGTGGAACTTTGAAAACTGGGGAATCAAGTACTGGTCAAAGACAAAGGAATTTACCGATTATATGAACTCGCACTGAAAAAGACAGCCGCAGGATATCCCGACGGCTGTCTTTCGTATTTATTAAATATTTTTTTAATTATAGATGAACAACACTCCCAGGGTATTTCTGCCGCAGTGGGAGGTTACGATGCTGCCCGCAACCGTTTCAATCATCTCGTCAAACTCAAAGTTATCCTTAACCAGACCCTTAGCAAGCTCCACCAGCTCTTTATCCGCAGTGCTGTGGGTTACAAACACCCTCGTCTTGTCATAGTTGGGGTACTGAGCCTTTAAATCTGCAATATATGTACGGATACACCTCTCCATATTGCCCATATACTTCTTTTTTGCAATAAGCTGGCCGTCTGCATTTTCGCAGATCATGGGGTGAAGCTTTAACACCTTTGCGCCAAGCATTGCCGCCAGCGAACACCTGCCGCCCTTGTGCAGATACTCTAAGCTGTCAGGCACGAACGAGGTGTTGACCATCGACCTTAAAGCGTTTACTTCGCTCTCTATCTCCTCTGCCGACTTGCCCTCTTTTGCTAAATCACAGGCTTTAAGCACCAGCAGTCCCTGTCCCGTGGAAAGGGCATGGCTGTCGATAACCTTAACCTTGCCCCCGAACGACTCCGCAGCCTTGCTTGCAGCGTTATAGCTTGATGATGCAAGCGAGGAGATGTTGAAGTGAATGAGTGCGTCATAGCCCTTTATATTCTCTTCAAAGAACTCGGTATACCCCTCTAACGAACCCGCCGCCGTCTTGGGCAGCGCGCCTGTCTCCGCAACGAAATTAAAGATATCCTGGGGAACGACTTCACCGTCTTTATAGCTCTTATCGCCCAGAATTACCGTGAGGGAATAGATGCCGATATTATTTTTTGTAATAAGCTCCTGCCCTAAATCACAAGTTGAATCGGAAGTAATTTTAATTCTCATATCATACCCTTTTAAATTAAATTCTTTTAAGATATGATATCATATTTTTACACGTTTTACAATGGTTGCAAGTAAAATTTACGTGAAAACTTTTTAGTCTTTTTTATTGGTAATAGTACCTACAACTCCGCAAATGGCTACGGCAACCACAAAGGCTATCCATGTGGGGTGCCAGATCGAGCAGACAAATCCGATTGTAAGGAAGATGAGCAGTGCGCCAATCATCACCGTTCCGCAGATCAAACCGCCTATCTTTTCCTTTAACGACTTACCCGACTCCTTCTCAGTCAGACCGCTTGCCCACATACTTACGATTATACCGCCGAAAAATACCAGCCAGGTGGGGTGCCAAAGCTCTAAGCAGAAGCCTAAACACAGGTATACTATTGCACAAACTATCATAACAGAGGAGGATATTGCCGCACCAATCATAGTACCTTTAGTGTGGACGTGTCCGTGCATAGCTCTATGGGCATGTAAATGCGAAGCACAGCCTGCGCAGGCCGACCTTTCGCACTCGCTGTAAGTTGACTTCTCTTCTTCGTCCTTTTTTACGTCCTGCGCCTCTTCCGCCTCATTAACCTCTTCAATACTATCCTCGTTGGTTAAATCGCCGCGCACAAGCTCGTCCAAGGTTACGCCGAACTTATCACACAGGGCTATAAGCTTATCCGTTTCGGGGTAGGCCTCGCCCGTCTCCCATTTTGATACCGACTGACGGGAGAGGTTTAACTCTTCCGCAAGCTCCTCCTGCGTAATCTTGTTCTTTTTACGCAGGTACTGCAAGTTTTCTGCAAACGACATAGGTTTTCTCCTTTTGTTTACTAATTTTTACACCTATATTATAAGGTAGCAGGAACAAAATAACAACCGCTTTTTGCGTGCAAATATAACAAAAAAGCGCAACCTTAAGTTGCACTTTGCCAATTTTAACTTAGATTGTTATAATTAATTCGCATATCAAACGTGTGCGACCCGTGGCAGGGTTTCTTAATTGCTTTTAGGCTAACCCAACCCATCACTAATCAAACGTGAAAGCGGGTAGCGGTTTACGTTTTACAAAATAGACGACTGTACAGACTGTGATCGAAAAGGCGCAGATAATTATAAAGGCAAATAGGTAATCGGCAAAATAGTTGGTAATCTCCGTCCTCGTAACCGTAACTACGCCGTTCTCCTCTTTGTAATCAAACGTACGCTCTACGTTGACGTAATTAGTATATTCGACCGAACGGCAACTGTAACGCACGTTGTAAACCTTTCCGCCGATTGAAGAAACCTGCTCTGCTGTGGCAAACCATTGGGGAGATATCGCTTCCACACCCTCTGGGTAGGATAGGTCGGGTTCGGCAATGTATATATCTATATTGTCACCAAAATTCACGGCAAAAAAATAATCGTGTACACGAACGTATTTATCCCCTTTATCTTCTCCGTTATCCTTTTCCGTCACGGCGGACAGATCGAGGACGTATTCGCCGTAAGGCAGATTACCGCTGTAATTTTCCTGAGAAAGCGTTGCCGTGTGCATATAATCGACAAAACCGTCGATATCGCCGCTGTAGTCTACCTTTACGTCAACCTGCCGCCAGAAGGCGAAAAACAAGATGCCGCCAACCGATAAGACTACGGGGATAGCCGTGAAGGCAAGGCACTTTAATAGCAGTCTGCCGTTCTGATTAAGTACCGTTATCTGGGGCATATTGCCGTACCTTTTAATATTAACCGCCCTGATCGACGCCGCAACCGCAAGAAATATTATGCATAAGCTCAAGGGTATCAGCCACACAAACAGGCGTTCAACTAAGGAAATGAGCGCAAAAAACAGAAAACAGAACCCTAATATTGAAAACGTACGGGCGTTGATATTCCCTATATCGAGCAGACATTGCCTTTGAATTGCGTTTAAACCGCATAAATCCCCTTGGTAACGCAGTCCGACGGTCTTTTTTTCCCTGTCCGAAAAACCGCATAAAACCACCGTCGCCAAGACAAGGGCGCACACGCCGAGCACTGCCAGAAGAATACCCAACCACAATATATAAATAGACGCTATTATTCCGCCGCAGAGAAAG
>JBJFAG010000038.1:0-5126 GCA_051887795.1 Candidatus Coproplasma sp.
CGGGAAATCGACGAGCAGACCGAGAAAAAGAGAGCCGAGTTAGACGATTTAACCCGAGCTGTTCAAACGGTTGAAGATGTCAAGAACAAGCCTATTCCTAAAAAGAGAAAGAATGCAGAGCAGGAAATTGTTTCGCTCCGCACAACCAACGCCGAGCAGGCAAGGCAATTGCAGATTGTTGGCAAGGACAGGGATTACATACTCACCCTTCTCAAACAGAAAGAACAGGAAGCCGAAAAGTACAAACGAAGCGCTGAAATTCTTATCAAGTTAAAGGAATTCGCCCCTGAAGAATTCACGCAATTGCAACAGCTTGCCACCGAGCGCAAGGAACAAAAAACCAAACCGCCCACTTCCTCTAACAACAGCAAGTAGACGAAATAACAACCTTACATAAAGCGGTAGATAACAGTCCAAAGCCAAATTACAGCAATTAAAAACAGATTTTAAGGGCTAATGCGCCCTTATACTGCGTTAAAGCCCTTGACGATACGTCCTTGTATCGCCTGCGGACTTTGCCTTGTCTAAGATACGCATTTTCTCCTTAAAATTGCAAAGCACCTTAAATAGCGTTTTCATTGACACCAGAGCGGTACACCTACAACGAAGTACGCATTTAAGGCTAGTTCCCAATCACTGCAATTTGGCTACCGCTTTGTAATTTAAAAAATCAAATGCTTTGAATACCCTTGACAAGTCGGACTATTCCGATTATACTGTAGACGTAAGAACAAAAGGAGATTAAACATTATGTCTACAAAATTGGAAGATACTCCGGCAAGAGAGGTCCGCAGGAAGTATGAAAACTCCCACAAGGAAGCGAGGAACAACCGCCGTGGACAGTTTAATACAACCATATCCAAAAAGAAGTTGACGGAAATCAACGAATTTTTGAAACAGACGGGATTTACCAAAACCCAGCTTCTTTACGAAGGGTATTTTGCCTTGCAGGAGATTGCAGAGGGCAAGCGTGAAGCCCACCTCTTCGACGACGGGTATTCAGACTAATAATACAATTTAATAACAAGTTACTACAAGCCGTAAGAGCGAGGACTGTTTCGCACACTACGGAAATTTAAAAGGAGACACGGAAGTTAAGTACGCTTCCGAAATAAGGAGATTGGAAAAGAAATATACAGACCTGTTAAACTATCTTAAGGAGATACCGAACGAGGAAAATCGGGACGAGGCAACCGTAACCGTTCTGCAAGCTGCCCGTGACAGTATCACCCTGAAGAAATTAAAGAAATTGATTCCCGATTACGAGCGCAAGCTACAATCGGAAGAAAAGGAAGAGAGAAGTTATCTTAAATTTACGCCAAAGGAGCTCAGTCAGATGCCGAATGACTTTCAACAGATTTTTATAATTGATAATCATATCGTAAGGTACCGCCTGTACCGTGGAATGTACCACGCCAGATACCGCAGAGACGGCTACAATATTGAGGTGGCTTCCTCCAACTTCGATATAATGAAGAAGAAATTTATTGCCGCCTTAATCGAGCAGACGGCAACCAAGCCGACTAAGGCACCACTGTTTAAAGATTATGCGCTTTGCTGGCTGAACGAGAAGAAATCTACGGTTAAGGAGTCCACCTACAAGAGCTACGAAATGTTGATGAAAGGGGAGATTCTGCCCAATCTGGGGGAATTACATATCGACAAAATTACCCGTAAAGACGTGCAGGACTACCTCTTCCGCCTGGTTTCCGAAAACAAGAACAGAACGGCGGAGAAGGTTAAGCAAATGCTGAACGCCATATTCGACGTAGCCGCAGAAGACTTCAATTTTAAATCGCCTATGGCTAAAATCAAACTACCGCACTACGAAACCAAAAAGGGCACTCCGCTTACTAAGGAAGAGGAAAAACGGCTTGTCGATTTCTGCATCAACAATCGGCACCTCTACGGGGTATCTTCGTTGCTCGTGTTGACCTATACGGGGTTGAGGGTTGGCGAATTGCAGTCGTTGACTTTAGAGGAAAAGGACGGCTACCGCTACTTTGAATGTACTACGGAGAAAACCCGTTTAGGGTATGGCGAGAAACGGAGAAGGATTCCCATTTCTCCCATGATGGAGAGAGTTTTGCCGTATATCGATTTGGATAATGCCGTCAACGCCGCCAAGAAAACCATATCGGATACGTTGAAGAGGGTCTTTCCCGAAAGACACGTTCACGAACTGCGCTACACCTTTATCAGCCGTTGCAAAGAGGCTGGGTGCAATCTGGAACTTGTTATGGAGTGGGACGGACACGAATTCGACTCCGACGTCAAGACCTCGAAAGTTGACCGTGGCTACACCAAGTACGCCGACGAATTCTACTTCGGCGAGATAAAGAAAGTAAATTACAAGTTGTAAAGAAAAACGCCCAACAAGTAAAGTAAACGCCCGTCGGGTCAAACGTCCCGACGGGCTGATTTTTTGTTAAATATTAAATTTATAAATCCAATTTTCTATAATAATCTTCTTCAAACAGGATTTCTTTTTCAGGTGTTACCCTCACACCATATCTTCAGTCGGAATTTCTTTAAGGTGCTATCCTCGCACCACTTCTTCTACATATATATTATAACCAAAAGAAAATAGTTTTAATCCTTTTATAAATCAACCGTTCAATTTTTATAATCAGTTCTGCCAATCAAGTAATCAACACTTACGTTGAAATAGGCGGCGAGGGCTTTTAAATAATCCAACGAGGGCAAGAGGTTTTGCCTTTTCCAATCATAGAAATAGTTTTCGGGGAAGGGCATACTGTGAGCGATTTTTGAAAACTTTTCTCCCCTCTCTTGCGCTAAGTCATTCAGGCGTTCCTGAAAAGAGGCAGGGTTAGGCGATTTATCAAAATCTTTATCATTCGTTGTGCCAAGCAAATAATCCAAAGACACTTCTAATACGTCCGCAATCTTAATAAGTGTTTGCATACAGGGAATGATACCGTATAAGGTAGCTCGGATAATAACGTCTTTGCTTACGCCTACATATTCAGCAAAACGCCGTTTTGTCATTTCTTCCTCTTCCATTATTTCCAAAATTCGTTTTTGAAACGCAACGGATACACGACTTTCTATTTCTGAATTGACCTTAGACATATCTCGCCAAAACCTCCCATAATCCGACGAAACTTCCCGAGGTGTTATTCTTTCCATATGTAATACAGATATGCTAAAATAGAAATACAAAAATAGAATAACACGACAACCTATTTATAAAAAGATAGATTATCAAGACTTTCGTACCTATTAAGGATACGATTTTTTAAAACGCTAAAAGATAGAATATCACGCTACTCTATTTATTAATTATAATTTTTTATGTGAGGCAAAAAATGATAGACACCGGATAGAGAATGAAATAAACAATAAAATAACAGGAGGAATTAAAATGATAATTAAAATAGATAAAGAGGATTTGACTACGCTCGTCAATACCATATTTATGGGCGTATATATTGCAAACGCAAACAGAAAGGACTGTAAACGGTTATCCGAATACGATAGGGTTTTGGACTATATTTTTTCTTGCTATCTCAAAGAGACCAAGGAAACACATAGGGAAGATTACGGATACGACGAACTATGCGAAGAAATAGTTGATGACGTGGATAGCTTAATCAAAGAATACGAGAACTCCATAATGCCTATTACGCTTTCACGGTTATTAGCAGAAAATTACTTTCCTATTAAAGACAATGACGACGAATCATTCGACCGTCATTACGAAATGGAAAGTTTATACGAGGAAGAGCTTGAGAAAAACGGAGTTAAGAATTTATCGTTAAACATATCAGACTTTGAATAAAAAATTAAGGACGGGAAAACCCGTCCTTATTTCTTAGTCAATATTTATTACTATTTTTGGAATGGCACTAATGAATTTGTAACCCCCTTGTTACTATATAAGTGAACGGGACAAGCAACACACCTCACACGAGCAAAGGTGTTTGTAACCCCCTCGTTTCCATTTAAGTGAACAAGGAAACAAACTTCCCGTCTACACGAGCAACGAGCCGTTGTGCCCCACTTGTTACTATATAAGTGAACAGGCAAGCAACACACCGCCCACACAGCCAAAGACGTTGTAACCCCCTAAACCCCATTTAAGTGAACGAGATAAGTAACCCACGCTGGCAAGGGGTTGCCCACCGTTACTCTTTAAGTGAAGAGAGAAACAAACTTACCGACTACACGAACAACGAGCCGTTGTGTCCCCCTTGTTACTATATAAGTGAACAGGCAAGCAACACACCGCCCACACGGGCAAAGACGTTGTAACCCCCTCGAGTACCTTTAAGTGTACGGGGCAAGCAACCCAAGGCGTTTGCCTCCCCCTCGTTACTATATAAGTGAACGGGCAACACACCACACACGGGCAAGGGGTTGCCCCCTGTTACTCTTTGAGTGAAGAGTCGATATACCTTACGCTCAAGTAGTTACCACTCCTCTCTTACCCTTTAGTAAAACCCGCATTTTGCGGTTTAATAATACATTTTAAGGAGCATTAATATGCACGATTTTGATTCTCTTGACCAATTGATTGACGTTTACAAGAAGCTTATGCCCAAAACCGTTTATCTGATGAAAAATAAGGACCGTTATGATAACGCCGTAAAGGCAATTAGTGAGATCACGGCTTGCGCAGTTGATGCTGACCAAAACGCAAAAGTAATAGTCCAACCGGATCCGCTTACCGGCACCTCTCTTTGTTTAGAGATAGTCTCTTCTTTGGTGGTTGTCGATATGATTGACAAGTTTTGCTCAGCTCTTAAACAGGCAGACAATTTTGAAATATGTCCGAGAACTGACGGGTTGATAGTATTTGGAGTCAGTTTTAATAATGCTTTCGTTCCGGCACCGCCCCATTCTGAAAGTCGGAGGGGATAAGATGAAACCAGCCATTACTAAACACAGTTTACAAAGGTCAAAAAACCGACTTGGTTTAAATAAACGTTGCGCAGAAAGAGTAATAAACACTGCTCTCATTCGAGGCAAAACTGCGGAAAAATTCTCGTCTTGGGAAAGAACATATTTAGAAAACGAAGGACTTAACGGTTGCCAAGCTATAGCCTACAACGGCTTCTGTTTTATTGTAAGTCGGGATAACGCTTGTATTACGTTATATCGAT
>JBJFAG010000039.1:0-5080 GCA_051887795.1 Candidatus Coproplasma sp.
GGCAGAAGCCTCTTTTGAACCCCCAGACTATCTGGGGGTTTTCTTTAGACAATAACGGCCCGCCGTACGGCGGGCCGTTTATTAATTCTTTTAAGCTTATTCCATATTGGTAAGGCGTTCTGCCATCTCCAACCATTCCTTTTCGGGTACCTGGTTCTCGCTGCTTTTTGCAAACTGCTCGGAGAGGATTTTTGCCTTTTCAGGGGGTATAACCGTACCTACGCCCGCAACGCAGCCGCCGGGGCAGCCCATACCTTCGATAAGGCAGCCTTTAATCTTACCCGCCTTTGCAAGCGTTAACACCTTCTTGCACTCGGCCAGGCCCTCCGCATGGTGAACGGTAACCTCTGTTTCGGGGAAGTATTCCTTAACCGTCCTCTCGATTGCAGCGGCAACACCGCCTGCAACGCCGTAGCCCCTGCCTGCACCCGTCGTATGAGTTACCCTCAAAGGCGTCTCTTCCATCTGCGCAGGCACGATATCCTTTGCCGCAAACATACCGTTAAGCTCCTCGAACGTCAGCACGAAGTCTACGTATGAGCGGATAGTACGCCTTGAAGCTTCCAGCTTCTTAGCGGCGCAAGGTCCTATGAATACGACCTTGGTTTCATCTTCGGGGTACTGCTCCTTAATCTTCCTGGCCGTTGCTACCATGGGGGTGAGTTCCTGAGAAACTTCGCCGACTAAATCGGGGAACTGCTTTTTAGCAAGTACCGCCCAGGCGGGGCAGCAGCTGGTTAAAAGGAAGGGAAGCTTGCCCGTTGCAACTTCGTGTACGTAGTGGTTAGCCTCTGCAATACAGCCGAGGTCTGCACCCTCCGCAACCTCGTACAAATCGGCAAAGCCAAGTTTAAGCAGTGCGGTTTTAATCTGGGCCATAGTCGTCTTAGGTCCGTACTGGCCGACGATTGCAGGCGCAACGGCCGCTATAACCTTATTACCCTGCTTGATGGACTGTATAAGCTGGAATATCTGGGACTTATCCGCAATTGCACCGAAGGGACAAGCCGACATACACTGACCGCATGCAACGCACTTGTCGTTGTCAATCTTAGCCCTGCCGTACTCGTCGGAGGAGATTGCCTTTATGCCGCAGGCTTGAGCGCAGGGACGAACCTTGTGCGCGATAGCGTCATAGGGGCATGCCGCTTTACACCTGCCGCACTTGATGCACTTGGACTGGTCGATAAACGACTTGCCGTCCACGATTGAAATTGCACCCTTGGGGCAGTTTTTAATACATGCGTGGGATACGCAGTTACGGCACATATTCGTAACTTCGTACTCGTTGTCGGGGCATTTATCACATGCCGAAGGAATAACCTGCATGAGGGGCGGTTCATAATACTTTTCAGCGATATTACTGCCCTCAATACCCTCGGTAACGTGTACCGGTTTGTTTGCAGGGCGGAGTGAAAGCCCCATTGCAAGCCTTACCCTTTCAGCCGCAATCTGTCTTTCCCTGTAGATATTTTCCCTGTACTTAGGCTCTTCGTCAGGGGTTATCTTGTAGGGAATCGCCTCGATATCGCCGGCGAGGTTGGTTGATTCATATGCAACCTTAGCAACTTCGGCGAATACCTGTTTACGTAAATCGGTAACTACACTCTGTTCTTTCATATTATAACACCTCTGTAAAAATGTTTTAATTAGGCAATATACGGGGTCTGCCCGCAATTTACTGATTTTTACGTCTCTTGTTCAGCAGTACTTCGGTAATAATCAGCACTGCGCTGAATGTGATTAATGCAACTGCAATGATGATTGCACAGTTCATAAAGAACTCTTCGGGCATAACCCTGATTATCTCGTCCTCATACCAGTCAAACAGCCAATTGGTTTTGCCCGGGAAGAATATGGCGTGGAACGCTTCGAACGCAGCGTCGAAACCGACGATGAGTACCAACAGAATAATGACTACAGGCAGTGCGACGGCGATTATTGCCGCAAGCAGCTGGGCGCCATGCCCAAACGGGCGGGCAAGCGTAACGACCTTAAACCTGTTTAATAACAGCAGCGTTAGCGTAATCACACCCGAAACCAACATAGCCCAGAAGTTTAAGGAGAACAAAACCTTGCAGTCGGCAAAGTGAGCGGCGCCGTCTGCAGACAGCTTCAGCTGCCCCGTCTTACAGGGGTAGCCGGGCAACGTACAGAAGTTTAAAATATCGTCGTATGCCTCTTTGATTATCTCATAGCTCCAACCCGTCTTTGCGGGCATATCCAGCGTGTTAATCTGGATATAGTACAAAAACCTGCAATAAATGGGTATTCCTATTGAAAATGTTATCATAAATATAACGAGTGAGGCAACAAAAATTGCAGTCAAAGTTATATTTAATCCCTTTCTGACCTTAGGCGACATGCCGTTCCCCCTTTATTTGCATAAGGTGCAGCCCACCCCTGTTGACCGATAGGGTTATCAGCACCTGAGAGGGCAGATAGAATGCCCATATTGCCACTGCAACAAATTCAACAAGCCATATTGGCAGGGCAACGTTTAATACTGAGCTGAAGTTATGCAGCCCGACGCAGATATCACACCCCAAAAAAAGCAGCAGCCCTATTGCAAAAAGCAGGTTGTTAATACTCTTTCTGCAGATTATAAATGCGTCAACGACGTTGCAAACCAGCATGGTTATATAGATTGCACACTCCGCAACTAAAAGGTTGAGCATACCGAGTACGGCAAAGGTTACGATTAACGCAACCGTAACCGCAATGCGGGCAGCGAGGGTGATAAATATCTTATTAAGCCTTTCGGCATACAGTCTGTACAGATACAGCGACTGAACTATAATAAAGGTTGCAAGCCCTATTTCATAGTACTTGTCCAGAACCAAAATAAACAGGTCGGATACGGCTGTAAAGAAGAGTGCGGCAAGCATAACGGCATTATCCTTAGTTGCCTGAGGAAAAAACATAACGGCAACCAATACCGCCAGGCAGAGCAACACCCCTGCATATTTCAAGTAGATGGGGTCGGGGAAATCCAACGCCGCATAGACGTTGAAGATAACGTATATTACCGCCTCTATCGCAATAAAGGATAGAAAGATTAAGCTTTTGACGTTTAGTTTTTTATCAGCCATTCTCAATACTCTTCCTCTCCTCCGAGACGGTAAAGACCGCCAATAGCGGAGCATAGATGAACAGGGGCAGGGGGTAGAAAATATGGTTATCCAACAGACTGGTTAACAGTATTCCGCATATGGTAAGCATGATATAAAATCTGCCGTGGTCGGGGTTTTTGATGAGCGAAACTACCGTCTGCCCCCTATGAACGAGGTAGGCTACCGTACCCACTATCCCGCAGGAAAACAGCAGCTGCACAATGGTATTGTGGCACATAAAGGGTACTACGTCGGTAAAGCCGTAACCCTCTCCGTTATATCCCGGGGTATTTGTATGGGTTGCGGTTAAATCATAAAAACCGTTGCCGAATATGGGGTTATGCAGAAATTTCTTTATACCGTCCTTCCATATCCCGATTCTGCCGTTACCCGTTTCAAAGTTGTCGGTCAGATCCTGAAATATTGCTAAAAAATCTTCCTTTCTGACGAAAAACACGATGAGGGCGATAACGGTGAATACAGTTAATATTATACCGCCGTATAGCTTCTGTTTTATAGGGGTAATTATCAGATAGCCTATGCAACATAAAACGGCAAGCACGCCTGCAACCAATATTGCCTGCCTGGACATGCAAAGCACTGCTATTAAAAGATTAAAAGGCACCCCTAAAAGATATAAATAGCCGTATTTGCACTTGGCTGCAAGATAGAACCAGGCGGGTACGCACATGGTTATAAGCATGCCGAATTGGTTATACGTACCCCAGCCAAACTGGATTTTACCCCTGTTTATTACCCCGTCAACGACTACGCCCAAGGTTATATACGCCTCTAAAAGCTGAAGAGACAGGGCTAAGCAAAGGGCAATAAATATAACCGCTATACGCTTATAGGTGGTTTGGTTTACCTCCACGTTACCGCTTATGAACACAAACATAAACAGGATTATGGCGCCCATACCCAAACCGTATACGGTATCCATATAGTAATATTTAACCGAGAACACTCCGTTCAACAGCAGGGCGACAAAGTAAGCGCACAGCCCGATAAAGATGGGGGTTACCTTAAATCTACGCTTTAATATACCGTCGACTATGCGGTAAACGGCGGCGCCTGCAAATATCACTATGGCCACCGTCGCCTGAACTATAAACCCTACCGAAGTCATATAATCAGGGTTACACCACTCGACGCGGGAGTCGGGACTGTGCTTCATGGAGATGATTATATGCATAAACACAAACAGACATATTACGGGGGAAACGTCCTTACAGCAAAGGGTTATCGCAGCACCGCAAATGCAGATGTACCAGATGATTAACGGCTCCAGCCCGAAGGTTGTACAGATTACGGTCACCCCCGCCGTCACGAAAGGAAATACGTAGGAGGAAAAGAGCTTTTCCGCAATAGCTTTAGCCTTACTGTTATTAAATTTTGCTATCGCTTGCGAAAAATTCATAATAACCTTTTTAATACCTGTCTGAGTATTGTTATATTATACACCCAAGTATTATATTAGTCAAGCAAAGAAAACTGCAACACGTAGGTTGGTTAAGACTCGTCCTCTTCTATAATTGACAGAATTTCCATTGTGCGCTTAACGGGAAAGGGCGCCGTCTGCGCAGTGACGTTCTCAATTCTTTTTACCTCGCCTTCAGCCGTCGAAGAACCGCTGGGTACAATTACCCTATCGCCTACGGAAATTAAAACGAACGGGGATATGTACCAACGTTTAATACCCTTCTCCGCTCCGCCCGATATTTCAACAAAGCAGTAGATTAAATTGTCGTATCGGCTGATTACCCCGCCGCTCATGTAATGTATCATATTTTTATTATATCAATTCCGACAAAAAAATAAAAGCTTTTGCATTGACTTTTAGAGCAATATATTTTAAAATAATAGACAGTCGACCCGGGCAGTTGGCCGAATAATCATCTGCCCATACGTCTGCGGATATGTTGGAATTGGCAGACAAGATGGACTTAGAATCCTGTTGATAGTAA
>JBJFAG010000040.1:0-3417 GCA_051887795.1 Candidatus Coproplasma sp.
TCAGTCATTTACGTCTGTGTAAACTCCTTCGGGTTTTCCTCGCTCTCCTGCTCTTGCTCGCATCTCCGCAGAGGTACACCCCCTAATATTGTAAAAATACTTATAAAAAAACACGGACGACCGTCCGTGTTTTTCGTATATATCCGTGTTTTTCATATATTCAAGTTTTAAATATCGCCTTTAAGATAAGGCCGAAGATGAAGGTTGCCAACGCACCTACGAAGGCGGTTAAAATTCTGTTTAAAAATTCTTTCCGCTTCTGGAGCGATTCGCTTTTAAACGCCAGACCGCTCGCCTTTAGGGAAACCACGTACATCTTTTCGCCCTTTCTCTCGGAAGAAATAAGATCAAGGTACCCGTTATTTTTAAGAGAAAGTAGTGCGTTTTCCACTCTTTCAGCCGTATAGTGCCTACGCACGGGCAGTACGTTCAAAATATCGAAGGGGGAGATAAGGCACCCGTCCGTACCGTCACACAGGCAGTAAACGGCACACATAACGTCGTTTTCACACTTGCTTAGCATTTTACACGACCGCCGCGATTATAGCAGTAACGCACCCGCCGAGCATACCGCCCAAAAAGGCGGCTAACGCAGAATAGATACAGACCCTGTTTGCATTAATCGGCGTAGCGGCGGGCAAGCGCTCTTCACCACAGTTTTCACCGTCATCGGGCGGCGAATATGGCTTAATTACTGCAATGCAAAATACCTCGCCCCTCGCATATTTAACGTCAATGCAGCCCTCGGCAATCAGCTTTTTCAATGCTGCTTCAAGCGTTTCACGGCTGCGCAAATCTTCAGGAAAGACTTCCGTCAGTTCATCCTCGTAATAAATTTTATAACCGTCTGTTCCGTTGCCCACAAGCCAGGCAGAGAGTGCAAGCAGAATATCGTCCATAAATATATTATTCCGCTTTACGGCGTTAATATACTTAATTTACTTCGCAATTCCTGCAGCAGTCGTACCTGCAATAAAGATGATGAGCGCGGCGCCCATAACGACGTAGCTTAAAATTACGAACACCGATCTCAATTTACCCTCGCCGCCCTTTTGCTTCATAGCGTTTAAAAAGCTAACTGAAGCGAGTTCGGCAATCATACTTGCAATCAGGAAGTACACCCCGATTCCGTTTTTGACTACGAATGTAAATACAATCGAAAGAATAAGTAGTACGCAGCCCACGGAAAAACACCCTAAAGAGATGTAAAAATGGGGCATATATTGCTTTTTCTTTTCCTCCTCGGAAAGTTCTTCGTCTTTGTTTAAATTCTGGTTATCTTCGTTCATCACGCCTTTCCTCCAAATGCGCGCAGGGCGCCACTAAAATGGTTTTCTGGTTAGTATATTCAAAGTATCCCAAAGCGGCTCCCTTGGGTTTTTTAACGTATTTTTTAAAGGTAAAGTCAACGGGAACCTTGCCGTTATCCCTCGCGTCGGAGTAATAGGCGCAGACCTCTGCGGCGAACTTAATGACTTCGTCAGAAGGTTTAGCTCCCTGCAAAACAATGCCGACGTGGGCAGAGTGATAGGTCTTGGTATGCAGCCAGATATCCTCGCTGTCCAACCCCTTAGTCAGGTTATCGTTCTGCACGTTATTCCTTCCGCATACCACGCTGAACCCGCCAAACTCAAATTGTCGGTAATTGCTCTCGGCACTCTTGGCGCCGCCCTTTTTTCCGCCCTTCAATTTAGGGGGAGGGGGGAGGAGTGAAAGTGTAACCAGCTCATCCCTCGTCTCCTTCAAATCGGTTAAATTCTCCGCTAAAGACAGGTTGCTTTCAATGGTCTTTAAATAGTCAAGCCTCGCCACCTCGTCGACCTTTCTGGTGTTTAAAGTCTGCTCCGTTCTTTTGAGCTTAGCATACTTTTTATAGTACCTCTGGGCGTTTTGGGAAGGGGATAGTTGGGGGTCTAACGCAATTTTAACGGTTGAACAGTTCTCGTCGTAATAATTGACGGCGTCAAAGCTCTTCATACCCCGTTGGATGGCATATATGTTGGCGGTAATCAGTTCCCCGCACAATTTTACGCCCTCGGCTTTTTCACACTCGGCCAGCCTGTCAAAAAGATCGGCAAGCCGTTTTTCGACCTTCTTGATTGCAGAGGCGAGGGCGGAGTTTAATTTACGCTTTTCATCTTCAAATTTCTTTTTATATACTGCGTAGTCGTAGTACTCCCTCTGGGCAGAAAGTAAGCTTTCGCACCTCACCCCGCCAAAGGAGTCTCTCGCCTTAAAATCAATTGCAGCGCCGTTATTATAGATGACGCAGGGGCAGACCTCCCCCTCGTTTAAATAGGTATAGACCTGCTCTGCCGAAACGCTCTCTCCGTATTTGGCGACGATGTCCTCCGCAGTGGTGTAGGCAACGCCTGCAATTTTCTCTGCAATAAACTTAGCCGCACCGCCGTCAACGTAGCCGTTGCAGCCGTCAAAGACCCTTTTAATTTCAGTCAGATTATTCTGTTCTGCCTTACCCTGGCTTGCAGGCAGCAAATACTTTGCCCCGCCAAGCGTCACACGCCTTGCCCCCGTCTCTAAGGAGGCGGTTTTCAACGCCCCGACAATAACGCCGTCTTTAACCAACACCGCATTTGAGTACTTGCCCATAATCTCGAAATACAGGCTCATCTCCGTTATTTCAAATTCGGAAAAGCACTTGAAGTCAAAGCGGATAACCCTTTCAAGCTCCACCTGTTCGACGGCTAAGACCTCGGCGTTCTGCAGATGCTTTCTGAGAAGCATGCAGAAGTTAGGTGCGACTTCGGGGTTAACTTCGGGGCAGGTTTCGCCCACGGAAAGACGGCAATATTTTGCAGAAAGGTCGCAAGTAAGTTTAACGGTGCCAAAACGTGTGTATATTAAAAGGGAGAGCGTATCCTTGGAGGGTTGGTTAATTTTGGAAATCTTCCCGCCAATAAAGGTTGCGGCAAGCTCTCTTGCTATATATTTCAGAGTAAAAGCGTCCTGAGGCAATGATAACTCCTTTAATCATCTGCGTAAAAATACGCATAAAAAGCATTTTACACCATTATATAGTAAAAAAATTAAAAAGTAAATTGATAACGGGCTTATAAATTGCTTTTCAAAACAAAACAATTATGTTAAAATATATCTCGTGTTAATAAGCTTTGCCCGGATTTCGGGCATGGCAATCTAATAAAAGGCAATTCAATCAGGAGAAATAAAATGGAATACACGCAAGCGGCAGCAGAAAAAAGCACGGTAAAACTCACTATGACTTTCAGCGGTGAGGAGTGGAAGCAGGCATTGAACCAGGCCTACACCAAGACGAGGGGTAAGTATGCAGTACCCGGTTTCAGAAAGGGTAAGGCACCCAAGCCCGTAATCGAAAACTATTACGGCAAGGGCGTTTTCTTTGACGAGGCGTTCAACGTTCTCTATTCCGAACACTAT
>JBJFAG010000040.1:3517-5049 GCA_051887795.1 Candidatus Coproplasma sp.
CGGCAAGGGCGTTTTCTTTGACGAGGCGTTCAACGTTCTCTATTCCGAACACTATGTTGCAACCTTAGAGAAGGAGAAGGAAAACTTCACCGCAGTAGGCGCACCCGAACTTTCGGTTGACGAGCTTACCGATGAAAAGGTTGTTTTAACCTTCACCGTACCCGTAAAGCCCGACGTTAAGATCGGCGCATACAAGGGCCTGGAGATTAAGAAGTACGAATACACCGTATCCGATGAGGACGTTAAAAAGGAAGCTGACAAAATCTTAGCAAGAGAGGCTAAGACGGTTGAAGTAACCGACCGCGCTTGCGCAATCGGCGACACCGTAAATATCGACTTCAAGGGCTTTGTAGACGGTGAAGCATTCGCAGGCGGCGAGGCTGAAGGCTACGATTTAGAGCTCGGCAGCGGCGCATTCATTCCCGGCTTTGAGGAGCAGGTTGCAGGCATGGCAATCGGTGAGGAGAAGGACATTGTCGTTCACTTCCCCGTTGACTATCAGGCAGATAATCTCCGTGACAAGGACGCAACCTTCCACATTAAATTAAACGCAATCAAAGGTAAGGAATTACCCGAGATGACCGACGAATACGTTAAGCAGCATGCAGGCGTTGAGACGGTTGCAGATTACATGGCAAAGACCCGTGAACGCCTTGAAACCAAGGCTAAGAACGACAGCCGTGATCAGACCGAGAACAGCATAGTTAAGGCTATCTGCGAAACCTGCGAATGTGAAATTCCCCAGGCTATGATTGAGAGCGGTATTGACGATATCGTTCAGGACTTCTCCTACAGGCTTATGTACCAGGGCATCAAGCTCGAAGACTACATTTCCTATATGGGCCAGACTATGGAGCAGTTCAGGGCTCAGTTTGCAAGCCAGGCTCAGTCCAGGGTACTTTCCCAGCTTGTAATCGAAAAGATCATCAAGACTGAGGGTATCACTGCAACTCAGGAAGAAATCGACGCAAAGATTGCTTCCCAGGCAGCATCCGTTGAAAAGACGGTTGAAGAATACAAAAAGAATATCGACGCACGTCAGCTTGAATATATCGCAAACGATTTGGTTATAACCAAGTTGTTTGAGTTCCTTTCCGCAAACAACAACTTAGTTGCTTAAATTGCAGAGCATATGGGGTGGCGTATTATGCCACCCTTTTATATTCTCTTCATATAAGCGTCGCAATACGGCATTAGCGTCGCTTTTTCGGCGTTGACGGGCTTGCTTCTCTGAAGAGAAAGCGCTTGGTTTTTCAGTTGTTCAAGCATAAACCGACTGACAATTGTCTATAAATATCCTATTTGAAATAAGGAGTAAAAAATGATTAAAGAAACATCAAACACGCTCGTGCCTATAGTAGTAGAGCAGACCTCCAGGGGTGAACGTTCATACGATATCTATTCCAGATTACTCGATGACAGAATTATCTTTTTAAGCGGTGAGATTAACGACGCAGTTGCAAACACGGTAGTTGCCCAGCTCATCTTTTTGGAGGCAAAGGACCCTTCCAAGGATATCTGCCTCTATATCA
>JBJFAG010000041.1:0-5045 GCA_051887795.1 Candidatus Coproplasma sp.
CGCCCGACATGTTCGACATAGTCGTATTCGACGAGGCGTCGCAGATGCCCACGTGTGAAGCTGTTCCCTCGCTGTCAAGGGCGAAGAGTGCGGTAATAGTCGGCGACCCCAAGCAGATGCCCCCCACGTCCTTCTTCATGTCGGTAGGCGGTGACGACGAGGAACCCGAAACCGAAGATTTAGACAGCGTGTTGGACGACTGTTTAGCGTTAGGTATGCCCGAAAAGCATTTGACATGGCACTACCGCTCCAAGCATGAAAGTCTGATTGCATTCAGCAATATCAACTACTATTCATCAAAGCTCTGTACCTTCCCCTCGCCCGACGCGCTTGACTCCAAGGTTAAGTTTACCTACGTTCAGGGCGGTGTGTATCAGAGGGGCAGCACCAAGTGCAACAAGGAGGAGGCAGACGCCCTTATTGAAGAGGTTGTCCGCAGACTGTCCGACCCCATACTTCGCCGTTCGTCGATAGGTATAGTAACCTTCTCAACCCCCCAACAGGTGTATATAGAAAAGCTTCTTACAAAAATACTTGCTGACAAGGGGTTGGAGAGCTACGCATATGACGGTGAGGAGCCGCTCTTCATCAAAAATCTGGAGAACGTGCAGGGTGACGAGAGAGACGTAATACTCTTCTCGGTCTGCTACGGTCCCGACGCCATGGGCAAGATATCGTTAAACTTCGGTCCCTTGAACCAGCTCGGCGGTTGGCGAAGGCTCAACGTTGCGGTGTCAAGGGCAAGGGAGGAGATGATTGTGTTCTCCTCAATGCGTTACTCAATGATAGACCTGTCCCGTACAACCTCCAAAGGCGTTGCTGGCTTGAAGGCATTCTTAGAGTTTGCCGAAAAGGGCAGGACGAGTATTGCAGCCCCCAGCGACGAGGTTATAATCAACCGTAGCGGTATAGGCAAATACGTTGCGGCGGAGCTGTCGTCATACGGCTACGAGTGCCGTTGCGATTTAGGCGTATCAGACTTTAAGATTGACGTGGGCGTACTTGATCCCAACAATAAGCATAACTTTATCCTTGCAATTCTCTGCGACGGCAATTCGGAATTTTCCGTAAAGGATAAGTACGTCATGCAGTCCAATATCTTAAAGAGAAACAACTGGAACGTCATCAGGCTGTACTCCGTCAACTTCTTCAATAACCCCAAGAGGGAGATTAAGAAGATTAAGGATTATTTAGATAAACTTACTTCCTCATCGGGCGGTGTATCTGGTGGATTTAAACGTCCCTACCGGCTGGCAAAGCCCAACGTAAGCCAGGCAGACGCATCCGCACTTACCAGCGGAAATATGGATGCAGAGCTTATCAAAACCATCAAAGCGGTGGTGCTTGCCGAAGAGCCTATATCTGCAAAATTCCTGGTTAAGAGGGTGCTTGCAATGTACGGCATACAAAAGTACGGCACAAGGCTGGAGGGCAAGGTAAATTCTTTAGTTCCCGCCTGCTCGTTCAAGTCCAAGACGCTTTTGGGTACTACTCACTATTACAAAAACGAAAAGGTCTGCTCTTTCGAGAGGTACAGGGTGGAGGACGAAAACCCCGTCCGTACGGCTGAGAGCGACTATTCGCCCTTCGACGTCATCTCGCTTGTAAAGGCGATACTCATGGAAAACGTCAGTATGTTCCGTGACGAGCTTATCTTAGCCGTAGCCGCCCACTTCAAGACAAGGAGAACGGAGAAGTTCGCCGCTTATATCTCTTCGTGTATAGACGAGGGCTGTACCATGGGTATGTTTATAAGGAGTGTTTCGGACAGGATATCCTTAGGCTAATTAAATACTTTAAAAATTAAAAGGCGGTGCAACGCAAAGTTGCACCGCCAAAACTATTTTATTCAATCAATTTAAACTATTGGGTTCCCGTCCTTATCCAACTTACCGTCCGTACATATGATAGTTAATTCCGAAATACCTGTATTCCAATTATCCGATTTCGTGACGTTATTCCAATCTTCGACAGTACCGCCGTAGTAAATATTTTTAAGCTTTTCGCAGCCTTGAACAGATCTGCTTCCTAAACTGTCTATATCCTTGTCAAGGGTAACGCTTTCAAGATCGGTGCAGAATGACAACGAACCGTTACCTAATCTTACTCCGCTCTCAATTTTAATACTCGTTATGCCGCTGATATAAGTAAAGGCATTGCTTGCAATAGTTGTTACGTCGCTTGGAATAACTATTTCGCCTTCAACTCTTGTGCCGTTAATATATAACTGCTTTTCCAACTCATTGCTGTAGGACAGTAAATACTTTAATCCTGCAATGCCGCACCATTCAGAAATATTGCCATTGTAATTGATTTTAGTAAGTTTTGCGCAGGAAGTGAACGATTGTAAATGAAAGCTCGTAGTATTTTTGGAAAAGGTTAGTTCGGCTAAATAGGGGCAGTTATCAAACGCATCAGCAGGTATTTGCGTTATGTTTTCGCCTATTGTCACGCTCGTTATACTGCAATTTTGGAAGGCCCCCATTTCAATTGTCGTGACGGGTTTATTGTTATATGTGACGGGAATGATAATCTCGCTGTCGGTACACGACCCAATGCCTGCGACCGAATAGGTAGTAGTTTCATTGTTTAACAGCATATAAAGACCTTCGCTCCCGTCACGGTATCCGCAGATTGAGCATACGTTGTTTTTCATAGTGTGCGAAGGGGAAATGGGTTCGTACATCCGGTCTGTATATTCTCTGCCGTTGAAGTCAACCTTTGCGGTATACGTTCTTTCGCCTTCTACCGTGCAAGTCGGGGCGGTCGTAACCTCATTTGTTACGTTAGCCGTCAACGTCTGGCAATGCTCAGCGTTGCGTGAACAGGTGAACTTAGCCGTCGCTTCCGTAAGTCCGTTCCATTCCCAACTCACTATATAGTCGTGTCCGAGCTGTTGAGTTTCCTCGTCGGTATAACTATCGCCGCATTCGCAGGTGTGCCTTGTATATCCGCCCTCCGTACAGGTGGGGCTAATCACCTCGGCAGAATAGCTATGCTCGTGAGAGTTGCAGGCAGCAAGACCTGCAACCGCACATAAAGAGGCCACGCAAGTCAAGAAAGCTATAAAGAATTTTTTATTCAAAATAATACCTCCGTTTACGCATTTAATAGTATCACAGTTAAGGTAATTTTACAAGATAATAATAAAACCGAAACGGTTAATTTATCACTGTTTAGGCGGTTTGTAAATTTCAGTGTATTATTTTCATTAAATAACCCAAACTGCTAATATGAAAGCAACAGGAATTGTAAGAAGAATAGACGAACTTGGAAGGGTAGTAATACCCAAAGAGATAAGAAGTACTTTAAGATTAAAGTCCGGCGACCCCTTAGAGATTTTCACCGAACGCGACGAGCTTATGCTTAAAAAGTATTCGCCCATTGCCTCGCTGGAAAAATTTTCGGAAGGTACGGCAAAGAGCCTTTCAGACCTGTCGGGTCACCTTGCAATCGTCTGCGACACCGACGAGGTGTTGCACGCTTCGGGCAGCGGAAGGAGGGAGGTTGCAGGTAAGGCCATCTCCACAAAAATGGATAAGCTTATGCAGGACAGGCGCAGCTATATTGCCAACCTTGCAGAAGGCGGGGATATAGTCCCCATTTGCGAGGACAGTCAGAGTGAAATAACCGCAGAGATTATCGTGCCTATAGTTGCGGGCGGCGATTGCCTTGGCGCAGTAGCGCTCATCTCCTGCGAGCAGGGGGCTAAAATCGAGCCTGCCGCCTGCAAGCTTGCCCAGCTTTCAGCTACTATCTTAGCGGCTCAATTCGAGTGAAAAAGCAAGGCTATATAAAGGGTGCGCTGATAATTTCCGTAGGCGGACTGATATCCAAACTGCTCGGTGCAATTTACCGTATACCCCTCGTCGCATACCTCGGTGGCGAGGGTATGGGCATATACCAGCTTGTCTATCCGCTGTATTGCATACTTTTAACGGTATCTGCAAGCGGAATACCCACGGGTATAGCCCGACTGATTTCCTCTGGCGGCCAGAGCGGTGCGGAGAAAAAGGCCTTTTACTTATACGGCGGGATAGGGCTTATAGGTTCGCTTGTTATGTTTGCCCTCTCCTCGCCGCTCGCCGCAGCGCAGGGGGAGGCGGGCGTAGCGCTCTGCTGTAAACTACTCTCCCCGTCGGTATTTTTCGTGGCGATAATCTCGGTTGTAAGGGGGTATTTTCAGGGCAAATCGAACATGTACCCGACCGCCTTTACAGAGGTTACAGAACAGCTCGTCAAAGTAGCAGTCGGCATACTTTTAGCGGGACTTTACAGGGGTGACGCACTTAAAGCTACGGCGGCTGCAGTGCTTGCGGTGACCGTAAGTGAGGTGATAGCCTGCCTCTTTTCAATAATAATCTATATATCCTCCCAAAGGGGTGTAAAGCCACTGTTCAAAATCCCTGCGCCGTCGGCAAAAAAACTGTTTGCCTATACTGTACCTTTAACCTTTTCGGCAATAGCCCTGCCCGTTGGCCAGCTGTTGGAGAGTATAGCGGTTGTCAACATTTTAAGACGGACAGCCGAAAACGCCACCGCCCTGTACGGTATATTTTCGGGGTGTGCAATAACGCTTATAAACCTGCCAGTCTCGGTAACCTACGGCTTGGCGGCTGCAAGCGTACCGCAAATTTCACCGCTTGCCGCAAAGGGGGATATGCACGGAGCAATTGAAAGGGTTAAAAAATCGCTTATTTATACCTTTATAATCTCCCTGCCCTTTGCAATAGGGCTGTATGTATTCTCACCCCTTGCGGTAAGATTGCTGTTTTCCTCCCTTGATACGGGGGAGAGGGAACTGCTTGTCAGGCTTGTAAGAGTAATGAGCATTAACGCAGTAACCTCCTCGCTCGTTCAGACCTCGTCGGCGTGCATAACTTCATTGGGTAAACCCGTCTGGGGTATGGTAACGCAGTGGACGTGCGCCGTACTTCGCGTTCTACTTACGTCTGCGCTGGTAGCCTTTACGCCGCTGTCAATTACGGGTGCCGCCGTTTCTTCAAACGTGTGCTATTTTGTTGCGATAATATTAAATTTGTGTT
>JBJFAG010000042.1:0-5025 GCA_051887795.1 Candidatus Coproplasma sp.
TTTTACTGCCTCGATTTTCTTACCCGCAACACGTTGCGTGTGACGGGATTGCGCCTTAATTACATCAAAGCCCTGCACGCAAAATTTGCGTGCAGGGCTTTATTAATCATAATTAAACCTTAACTTCGCCCTTAAGACCTAAGTCACCGCTGTTTGCATCTAAAATAGGTTGAATTTCGCTTTCAATAAATTCAACTGTCTGAGAAGGCGCCCTGCCGATAAATTTCTTAGCGTCGAGAATATCATCAAGCTTATCGTGAACGGGAGCAAACATTTCATCTGCTTTGATAAGTTCGATAAGATTGTTTTCTCTGCCTTCAACTTTGACGTTTTTACCCGCCTGCATTGAAAGCACCCTGATTCTCTCGTGAAGCTCCTGCCTGTTTCCACCCGCCTTTACGCACTCCATCATAATATTTTCAGTAGCCATGAAAGGAAGCTCTGCGGCAATATGTTTTGCGATAACCTTTTCGTAAACAACAAGGTTTTCGCTTACGTTCATATATATATTAAGTATGCCGTCAAGTGCAAGGAATGCCTGTGCCAATACTATTCTGCGGTTTGCTGAGTCGTCCAAAGTTCTCTCAAACCACTGGGTTGAAGCGGTTATAGCCGTATTCATGGGGAGCGACACTACAAATCTTGCCAATGACCCCATTCTTTCGCAACGCATAGGATTACGCTTATATGCCATTGCAGAAGATCCTATCTGGGATTTTTCAAAGGGTTCTTCAACCTCCTTCATGTTCTGTAAAATACGGATATCGTTGGAGAATTTATAGGCACTCTGCGCAATCTGTGAAAGTACGCAGAGCACGTTATAGTCAAACTTCCTTGAATAAGTCTGACCGGTTACACCGTAAACCTTATCGTAACCGAGTTTAGCAACAACCCTCTTTTCAAGCTCTTTAACCTTCTCTTCGTCTCCGTTAAAGAGTTCCATAAAGCTTGCTTGCGTACCCGTCGTACCCTTAACGCCACGAAGCTTAAAGCTGTTTTCAAGGTTGACAAGGTTATTATAGTCCATCTCCAGATCCTGAAGCCAGAGCGTTGCTCTCTTACCGACGGTGGTAAGCTGAGCGGGCTGAAGATGAGTAAAACCGAGAGTAGGCACGTCCTTGTACTTCAATGCAAAATTCTTAAGCTTTTCCATTACGTTGACGAGCTTTTTCTTTACGATAGCCAAAGCGTCGTGCATAATCATAAGCTCTGAATTGCAGTCAACAAAACAGCTTGTTGCACCCAAGTGAATAATGGGCATAGCGCTCTTAGCCTGTGCGCCGTACGCCTTGACGTGTGCCATTACGTCGTGACGGACTTCCCTTTCATACTGCTCTGCAAGTTCAAAATTTATATCGTCTTTATATTTTTTAAGCTCTTCAACCTGTTCAGCGGTTATATTAAGCCCCATTTCCATTTCGGATTCAGCGAGGGCAATCCACAGCTTTCTCCAAAGTTTAAAACGTTTTTCGTCTGAAAAAGCCTGAGCCATTTCCTTGCTTGCATACCTGGTAATTAAAGGATTTTGATAAATCGAATTGTCAACCATAATTATCTCCGTATATTCTGATTATCTTTAATAAATATTAATTTTCTTCGGTACTAACCGTACTGTCATCATTATCTTTTGATTTATTTTTATTGCCTTTACTGAAAGTTAAAGCCAATAATGTAATCAACAGGGAAATCAATCCCAAAGTAGCCATTAATGCCCCTGCAAATATTGCAAATAGCGTAATAACGGTTACTATAGCATTATCGGTAATCAATGCACGTATCAGAAACGCAACGCCTAAAACCAGTACTCCCGCAGCGATTACACCGGCAAATACCCATGCAAACACTTTCTTCCTATCCATATTAATTTACCTTCTCGGGCTGGGGATAATTTACACCGAACGTCTCAACAGAAATAGACTTGATAACCTGATCGATTCTGGGTTTATCGCTGTAATTAGTAGGGACCGAGGCAATTTCATCAACAGTTTCAATACCGCTGATAACCTTACCGAATGCCGCATACTGACCGTCAAGGTAGGAAGCGTTTTCATGCATAATAAAGAACTGAGAACCTGCACTGTTGGGGTTAACTGCCCTTGCCATGGAGATAACGCCCCTTGAGTGCTTGACGTCGTTTTGCTTAAATCCGTTAAGCGCAAACTCACCTTTAATACAGTAACCGGGCCCGCCCGTACCTACACCTGCAGGATCGCCGCCCTGAATCATAAAACCCTTTATGACACGGTGAAATATAAGTCCGTTATAAAAACCGCTGTTTGCAAGTGAAATAAAATTATTAACTGTGTTAGGTGCCTTATCGGGATAGAGCTCTAATTTTATTTCTTTTCCGTTTTTCATTACTATTGTTGCAACGGGATTTGCCATCTTTATTTCTCCTTAAATTTTTTAAGATAAATTATTCTTCGGTATACTTTTCCAGCATTACCCCTGCCTCTTTAAACAAGGTTAAAGAGAACTCGTCGGGATAGCCTTCTTTATATACCACCCTTTCAATACCGGAATTAATTATTATTTTAGCGCAGATAACGCAGGGCTGGTGAGTACAGTAGAGTGTACACCCCTCAACGCTGCAACCCACCCTTGCAGCCTGAATTATAGCGTTTTGTTCGGCATGGACAGCGTAACAGATTTCGTGGCGGGTTCCGCTTTCGATACCAAGCTTTTTTCTCAAGCACTCGCCCTTTTCCATACAGCTCTCAATTCCCTGGGGAGCTCCGTTATAACCGGTTGCAATAACACGTTTATTTTTAACGATTACCGCACCAACGTGCCGTGTGAGCTGATAACAGCTTGACCAGTCGCCAATACGGATAGCCATATCCATAAACCGCTTATCCCATTTATCCATTGTCATTTCCACCGTTATTTATCTAAATTATAATAATTTTACCATAACTTTATCCAAAATGCAATTTTTTGCCATAACCTGTTTGATTTTATTTTTATTCGTTTATAAAATATCTGTAATAAAAATGAACGGAGGAATTCATTAATGATTAAACCATTATTCGATAAGGTTGTTGTTGAAGCTGTAAAGGCTGAAGAAAAATCTAAGGGCGGTATTATTTTAACCGCTGCATCCCAGGAAAAACCCGCCACCTGCATAGTAGTTGCGGTTGGCCCCGGCGGTCTTGTAGACGGTAAAGAAGTTTCCATGCAGGTAAAAGTAGGCGACAAAGTCCTTCTCTCCAAGTACAGCGGAACCGAAGTAAAGGTTGACGGCAAGGAATACACCATTATCCGTCAGAGCGATATTTTAGCAATCGTAGAATAATTATTTTTGGAATTTTTAAGGAGTTAATAAATTATGGCTAAACAGATTAAATACGGCGACGAAGCCAGAAAAGCTTTATACAACGGCGTAAACGTTATTGCAGATACGGTTAAAATTACTATTGGTCCTAAAGGAAGAAACGTAGTTTTAGATAAAAAATACGGCGCTCCCCTTATTACCAACGACGGTGTAACCATTGCAAAGGAAATCGAGCTTGAGGACCCGTTTGAAAATATGGGAGCTCAACTTGTAAAAGAAGTTTCCACAAAAACCAACGACGTAGCAGGCGACGGTACCACTACCGCTATGGTGCTTGCTCAGGCAATCATAAAGGAAGGACTTAAAAACCTTGCTGCAGGCGCTAACCCCATGGTACTTAAAAAGGGTATCGCAACCGCAGTTGACTGCGTTGTAGATAAGGTTAAAGCAATTTCCAAACCCGTTGAAAGCAAACTTGCAATCTCTCAGGTTGCTTCTATCTCTGCGGGTGACGATAAGATAGGCGAGCTTATTGCTAACGCAATGGAAATTGTCGGTAACGACGGCGTAATTACCGTTGAAGAGGGCAAATCAATGACTACCGAACTCACTACCGTTGAGGGTATGCAGTTTGACAGAGGTTACGCTTCTGCCTATATGGTAACCAATACCGAAAAGATGGAAGCCGTTCTTGACAGGCCCTACATCCTTATAACAGATAAAAAGATCTCTTCCTTACAGGAAATCCTGCCCATAATCGAACCCATCGCTCAGCAGGGCGCAAGGCTTTTAATTATTGCAGAGGACGTCGAAGGCGACGCTCTTGCAGCACTTATAGTTAACAAGTTGAAGGGCGTATTAAACTGCGTTGCAGTCAAGGCTCCCGGCTTCGGTGACAGAAGAAAGGCTATGCTTGAAGATATAGCTATTCTCACCGGCGGTACCGTTATCTCCTCCGATTTAGGTTATGAGCTTAAAGACGTTACTATTGATATGCTCGGCAGAGCCGTACAGGTTAAGGTTGATAAGGACAACACCACCATTATCGACGGTTCAGGTACTGCTGAAGATATCAAGGCAAGAGTTAACTCCATCAAGGCTCAGATTGCTGAAACGACTTCCGATTACGACAGGGAAAAGCTTCAGGAAAGGCTTGCAAAGCTTGCCGGCGGCGTAGCTGTAATAAACGTAGGAGCTGCAACCGAAGTCGAAATGAAGGAAAAGAAGCTCCGCATCGAAGATGCCCTTGCCGCAACCAGGGCTGCTGTTGAAGAAGGTATAGTTCCCGGCGGCGGCGTTGCACTCCTTGCAGCTACCAAAGACCTTGAAAAGTTGATCAAAACTCTCAGCGGTGACGAAAAGACTGGAGCAGAGATTATCTTAAAGGCAATTGAAGCTCCCATCCGTCAGATTGCTGAAAACGCAGGCGTCGACGGCTCTGTAGTAGTTAATAACATTAAAAACTCAAAGAACCCCAACTACGGTTATGACGCACTCAAAAACGCCTACACCGATATGGTAGCAAGCGGTATCATTGACCCCACCAAGGTCTCCCGCTCGGTTCTTCAGAATGCAGCTTCCGTTGCGGCAACCTTGCTTACAACCGAGAGCATTGTGACCGATATCCCCGCTCCCGCTGCACCCGCTGCTCCTGCAGCACCCGACATGGGCGGAATGTACTAATTTAACAAAACAGTATAGTCAAGTACCACCGGCTAAGCCGGTGGCTTGATTAAGCGCTTCAAGCGCAG
>JBJFAG010000043.1:0-4981 GCA_051887795.1 Candidatus Coproplasma sp.
CCACCGTCATTGTTGAGTCAAGGCAGAACTTACCCGCTTATGAAAAATCGGGAATGGACGCTATGAAGGGCGGTTACGTCATCTCCGACTGCGAGGGCACCCCCGACGTGTTGATTATCGGTACGGGTTCGGAAATTGAACAGTGTATGCAGGCTCAGCAAATGCTTGCAAGCGACAGCATTAAGGCAAGGGTTATCTCCCTGCCCTGCATGGAAATCTTTGAAAAGCAGGACGAAGAGTATCAGAACAGCGTTATTCCTAAGTCGGTTAAGGCAAGGGTATGCGTTGAAGCGGCAAGTCACTTTGCCTGGTATAAGTACTGCCGTGACTTCGGCGAGCTTATCACTATGACGAGCTTCGGTACCTCCGGCAAGGCGGCAGACCTGTTCAAGCACTTCGGCTTCACCGCTGAAAATATCGTTGAAAAGGCTAAACGCTCTATCGACAACGTTGCATATAACAGATACAGCCACTAAGGCATACCCATGACGGGTAAGGCAATCCAACGTCAAGCCGTTAATTAATATTATTAATAGGAAATAGGCGTAGCTTTTAGCTACGCCTTTAATTATGTTGCCCGAAGGCAGTGATGTTGCTACGCAGTGACATTTTGCCCTACGGCAAAGTGACGTTTCTCCCTGAGTGAGAAGTCAGGTAGAATTATTTGAACGTAAAATTTAAGTCTGATTTAAAAACAGCTCACTTTCAGATTTAAAAACAGCTCACTTTCAAGTGAGCTGTTGTTTTTTTATATTCCTACAATTGCCGTTTTGAATACGTCGCAGACGCTGTCCACGGGGATAAAGTGAACGTTGTCCTTAACCACCTGGGGTACTTCCTCCAAGTCCTTTACGTTGTCCTTAGGGATAATTACGTCCTTTACGCCTATGCGGTAGGCGGCAAGCGACTTTTCCTTTAATCCGCCTATGGGGAGTACGCAGCCCCTTAACGTTATTTCACCCGTCATTGCCACGTCCTTTCTTACGGGTTTTTTGGTGAACGCCGATAGGATTGCCGTCGCCATGGTTATACCTGCGCTGGGGCCGTCCTTGGGGGTTGCTCCCTCGGGTACGTGAACGTGAATGTCGGTAGTTTCAAACTGCTCTGCATTCAAGCCGTACTCCTCGGCGTTGGAGCGAATGTAGCTTATTGCCGCCCTTGCACTCTCCTTCATGACGTCGCCGAGCTTACCCGTCAAAAGTATTTCGCCCTTGCCGTGCATTGCGGAGACCTCTATAGATAAGGTAGTACCGCCCACCGCCGTCCAGGCAAGCCCCGTTGCGGCGCCTACCCTGTCGTCCTTGGGCAATTCGTCACCGTGTTCAAAGCGGGGAGCGCCTAAGATATCGTGCAGATCTTCTTTTACGACAGTACGGGCAAAATCCTCACCCTTGGCCTTTTTAACGGCTATTTTTCTGCACACTGCATCTATCTGCCTCTCCAGACTTCTTACCCCCGCCTCCCTGGTGTAGCCGTCTGCAATGGCGTCAATCGCCTCGTCGGTGAAGGTAATATTATTCTCGTCCAGGCCGTTCGATATAAGCTTTTTAGGGATTAAATAGCGCTTTGCAATCTCCCTCTTCTCCTCTATGGTGTAACCGGAGAGCTCGATAATCTCCATTCTGTCGCGTAAGGGTTCGGGGATTGAACCCAGGTCGTTGGCGGTTGTTATGAAAAGTACCTTTGATAAATCGTAGGGCACCTCTAAGTACCTGTCCCTGAACGTTGCATTCTGGGCGGGGTCAAGCGCTTCCAAAAGTGCGCTGGAGGGGTCGCCCCTGAACTTATCGGTGGAGAGCTTGTCTATCTCGTCCAACAGGAAAACGGGGTTAATCGAACCTGCATTCTTGATGGCGGTTATTATTCTGCCCGGCATTGCGCCTACGTAGGTCTTTCTATGCCCCCTGATCTCCGATTCGTCGGTTACACCGCCGAGGCTCATTCTGACAAAGTTGCGCCCCAACGCACGTGCAACCGAGGTTGCAATAGAGGTCTTGCCCACTCCGGGAGGGCCTACAAAACACAAAATGGGTGCGTTCATTCCGCCCGTGAGCTTTAGGACTGCCAGATATTCGGTAATCCTCTCCTTTATCTTTTCAAGGCCGTAGTGGTCCTCGTTCAATATTGCAACTGCATCTTCTAATTTTTCAGTGTCCTCGGTGGTCTTAACCCACTCCAGATCCAATATCCAATCGATATAGTTGCGGAGTACGTTGTAGTCGGGGGACGACGTCTGCATTCTCGACATCCTCGAAAACTCTTTGAGCGTCTTTTCCCTTACCTCTTCGGGGAGTTCCTTTTCTTCGATTTTTTCCTTTAGCTCGTCCAGCTCGTCGCCGTCGTCGCCCAGCTCGGTATGGATTGCCTTGAGCTGTTCCCTTAAGTAGAAATCCTTCTGCCCCTTTTCGATATTGCGCTTGACGGTGGCGTTAATCTTCTTCTGAAGCCTTGCTATCTCCGCCTCGTCATTGATAGCACGGCAGAGTAAGTCGAACTGCTCGCATAAATCAACAGTGCTTAATATGTGCTGTTTGGTATTTATTGGCAGGTTGAGAAGGCTGACGGAATTGTATAAAAACTCCTCCTTATCCTCCGTATTTTTAACCACATCCGCCGTCTCGTCGGTTACGGCTCTGTCGGGTGACAGCACTTCTGATATAGCATACTTTGCAGTACGGAAGTAGGCTTCTGCCAGATCCTCGTTGGAAATTTGTGAAGGGAGCTTTTCAGCGTCTGCAAACAGGCAGCCGTCCGACTTTTCAAGGGCGTTTAACTTCACCCTGTACATACCCTTTGCAGTTACCCTAACCCTGTTACCGGGGAGATTTGACACCCTGTTTATGGTTATAACCGTGCCGACGTCGTATAAATCGACTTCGTTACTTACCTCGGTTACGTTTTCATCCTTCTGGGTTACAACGACCATTACCCTGCCTCTGTCCAAGGCATACTTAATGGCGGCAAGCGTAACGGTTCTGCCTGCATCAAAAGTTATTGTGGAATGAGGAAGGGCGCAACGCCCTCTTAAAGCTGCTAAAGGCAGATATATATTTTCGTTTGCCATAGTTTAATTTACTCCTTTTTCATCCGCAATCTGACTTAATTACACAAATTTGTCAACTACTAAAAACATAGGGGGATTGCTTTCCGCCTCCCCCACAATATTATTATAAACCTTTTACTCTTATTCAAAACACTATGCCGATTTTTTATAGATAATTTTGGGTTCGGCATTGTTTGATATGCAATCCGCAGTAACTATAACCTCTTCCACGTTGGGTTCGGATGGTATTTTATACATGACGGACGTCATAACGTTTTCAATAATCGTCCTTAACCCTCTTGCACCCGTCTTTAACTTTATGGCAGTCTTTGCGATTTCTTTAACCGCTTCGTCGTCTACCGTGAGCTTTACGCCGTCAAGCGAGATGAGTTTTTTATACTGCTTGATGATTGCATTCTTAGGCTCCGTAAGTATGTTGACGAGCGCCTGTTCGTCAAGGGGATGAAGGGCAACTGCAATGGGGATTCTGCCGACAAATTCGGGTATAAGACCGAACTTGGTTAAATCCTGAGGTTTAACGTCGGCCAATGCCTTGTAGGTATCTTCGTCGGTTGTCTTAACCTCACCGCCGAAACCTAAGGACTTGCTCTCCTTACGGGCCTGAACTATCTTATCAAGCCCAACGAAGGCACCGCCGCAGATGAATAAGATGTTGGTGGTGTCAATCCTTAAGCACTCCTGCTGGGGATGCTTACGCCCGCCCTGGGGAGGTACGTTGGCAACCGTGCTTTCGATAATCTTTAACAGCGCTTGCTGAACGCCCTCGCCCGATACGTCACGGGTGATGGAGACGTTCTCGCTCTTTCTTGCAATCTTGTCTATCTCGTCAATGTAGATAATACCCCTCTGGGCACGGGCTATGTCGTAATCGGCGTTCTGAATGAGTTTTAATAGGATATTTTCGACGTCCTCGCCCACGTAGCCTGCCTCCGTCAAGGTGGTTGCATCCGAGGTAGCAAAAGGCACGTTCAATATCTTTGCAAGCGTTCTGGCAAGCAGAGTCTTACCGCAGCCGGTAGGGCCCAACAACAAAATGTTGCTCTTGTCAATCTCTACGTCGCCAAGCTCTCCCTCCTCCTTACCGACGCTGTTTATGCGCTTGTAGTGGTTGTACACCGCAACGGAGAGTACCTTTTTGGCCTCTTCCTGACCTACGATATATTTGTCAAGCTCCGCCTTTATCTCGGAGGGCTTTTTTAAAGGTACGGGCTGGGTTGACGAGCTGCGCTCGGTTTCGGAGAGCATATCCTTGCATATCTCTACACATTCATCACAAATATATGCTCCGTTCTGGCCTGCAATCAGCTTTTTAACCAACTCTTCAGGTTTACCGCAAAACGAACAAAATCTTTGGCTTTCTTTCAATTTTAACTCCAAATAAATAAAATAGTTTAATCCTCCAGGCCGACGCCTGAGGGCTATGGTCGTTTAACAAGGTTATTATTGCCCTGCAAATTGTGGATTATTCAAAAATTATCTCTTGTAGAACACGGTGTCTATAAGTCCGTAAGCCTTAGCTTCCTCTGCGGAGAGATAGTTGTCCCTGTCGGTATCCCTTTCAATCTCTTCAATAGGTCTGCCTGTGTTCAAAGCGAGAATGTTGTTTAACTTCTTCTTTGTCTTTAAAATGTGGTTTGCGGCAATTGCAATGTCGCTTGCCTGGCCCTGAGCTCCGCCCAAAGGCTGGTGAATCATTATCTCGCTGTTGGGCAGGGCGTAACGCTTGCCCTTTGCACCGCTTGAAAGCAGGAAGGCACCCATTGACGCCGCCATACCAATGCAGATAGTGGAAACGTCACACTTGATGTAATTCATAGTGTCGTAGATTGCCAGACCTGCCGAAACCGAACCGCCGGGGCTGTTGATATAGAGGCAGATATCCTTGGAAGGGTCCTTTGCCTCCAAAAAGATGAGCTG
>JBJFAG010000044.1:0-4977 GCA_051887795.1 Candidatus Coproplasma sp.
TGAAATGTTAAATCTTCTTGCAGCAAGTTTTAATACACCCCAGTGGGTTGCTTATATCGTACTTACTTCGGTTGCAATCGCACTGATGTTTATTGCGGCCCTTGCCGCTATCGTACTCGTTCTGTTACAGCAGAGCAATTCCGAGGGTATTGACGGTATAACCGGCTCCAGCGAGACTTTCTTTGGCAAAAACAAAGGTCAGTCCATTGAAAGCAAGCTTAAAAAGTGGACCTGGATTTGCCTTGCAGTACTTGCGGTTATTGCAATTCTCTTCTACATTGCAAGCATCGTACTCAACGGCTGATTGTTAAGAAAACTGTGGCGGAACCTGACGGTTCCGCTTTTATTTTTGTTTTAAATTATTGCATACTATAATTATGGATTTAAGAAAAACTATCTTATCCGCTTTCAAAAGCGGAAAGCTTGACAACAAAACTCAGAATGAAATAATCTCTGCACTCCACCTCCCCCCTTCTTATAAAAAGCCCGCCAAGTCGGTTATTAAAAATCTGGCGAGCGAGGGGCTTATTATTAAGGTTGACGGCGGCAAATACCTCTCCCCAGAGCGGGCAGGGGCGTTTTGTGCTACGGTTAAAGCCAATGCGGGCGGCTATGCCTTTTTAATACCCGAAGGATATTTAGAGAGAGAGCATGATTATTTTGTACCCGCCAAGCGTTTGAACGGTGCGCTGGATAGGGACAAGGTTTTAGCCATCCCCTACGGCCATGGTGACGAGGCCGTAATTTTAAAGATTTTAGAGCGCGGCAGAACGACTGTTACCGGTAAACTTGTCAGGGGCAGGGGCAACTATTTCGTCATTCCCGACGACAGGGCGTACGGTGCAGACGTGTTAATCCCCCGTTCGCTTTTAGGCGACGCTGGCGAAGGCGACAAGGTTTTAGCCGAGATTACCGCCCACAATCACGACTTTGTCAACGGTAAGGTTATTAAAGTTCTGGGCGTTGACGGGGATTTTATGGCCGAGGAAGAGGCTATAATCGCCACTGCCGATTTAAACACCGACTTCCCCCCTTACGTAGTTGAGACGGCTGACAAGGTTTCAGGCGAAAAGGTGGTTTTGGGTGACAGGGTTGATTTACGTAACCTTTTAACCGTAACCATAGACGGTGTGGATACGAGGGATATCGACGACGCCGTTTCGCTTGAGAGGGTGAACGGCAACTACCGCTTAGGCGTGCATATCGCCGACGTAAGCCACTACGTTAAATACAACGGCTGTATTGACAAGGAGGCGTATGACAGAGGCACGAGCATCTATTTTCCCGACAGGGTTTTACCGATGCTGCCCAAAAGCCTTTCCAACGGGGCGTGCAGCCTGAACGAGGGCAAGGACAGGTACGCCATGAGCTGTTTTATGATCTTTGACGATAGCGGTAAAAAGTTGGATTACGAGATTTTTGAAAGCGTCATAAGAAGTGACAGGCGTTTAACCTACGACGAGGTTACCGCAGTTGTTGAAAGGGATGAAAAGGCAATTGTCACCCCTGAAATAGCCGAAATGCTAAAGGCTATGGCTGATCTGTGCTTAAAGCTTGAAGACAGAAGAAGAGCTGACGGCGAAGTCAGCCTTGACGTCAAAGAGGCGCACATATACGTCAATGAAGGCGGTGAGATAGTCATTCCCGACTACGAAAGGGCGCTATCGCACAGGCTTATTGAACAGTTTATGGTGTCCGCAAACGAGAGTGTTGCCGACTTTGCTTTAAAAAAATCCGCTCCCTTTTTATACCGTGTACACGAAAAGCCCTCGCCCGAAAAGGTCAACCTTTTATTTAACTTTTTAAAAGAGTTGGGCGTGAACGTTTCTATCAATGCGGAGGAGACTACGCCCAAAGATTTTCAGAAGATTTTACACCTTGTCGAGGACAAGCCCTTTGCCTCGGTGGTAAACAAGGTTATGCTACGCTCCATGCAAAAGGCGAGATATTGCGAGGAAAATTTGGGACACTTCGGGTTGGCGAGCAAGTGCTATTGCCACTTCACCTCCCCCATTCGCCGTTACCCCGACCTGTTCGTACACCGCGTGTTAAAGGTGCTTTTGTCTGGTCAGGACGAAGGGCAATTAAACAGGTACTCTGCAATTGCTAAAACGGCAGCAACCGACACGAGCGAAAAAGAACGCAGAGCCGAGCAGGCCGAAAGAGACGTGGACGACTTGTATAAGCTTGAGTATATGCGGTCCCGCATCGGCGAGCAGTTTGACGCCGTAATTTCAGGCGTTATCGAGAGCGGAGTGTTTGCAGAGCTTTCCAACACGGTAGAAGGATTTATCCGCTGCGACTTACTGCCCGACGATTATTACGACTACTTCCCCGAAAAGTTTCTGCTTAAAGGCAGAAGGCACGCCTTTAAACTCGGCGACAGCGTAAAAGTTGAAGTCATTGGCTGTGATTTATGCTCACGCCGCATACAATTTGCGTTGGTTTAACTTTACAAAGACTTTTATTAAAGGTATAATATATATAATGAGTAAACAAATTGCCTACAACAGATCTGCTACGTTTGAATACTTTATCGAAGAGAAATACGAAGCGGGCATCGTCCTGGAGGGTGCGGAAGTCAAATCCCTCCGTGCAGGTAACTGCAATTTAAAGGACAGCTTCTGCTTTATTCGCGACGGGCAGGTCTCCATTAAAAATCTGCATATACCCGTCTATGACAAGAGCGGCGCCTTTAACTCCAAAGATTCCAAGCGGGACAGAAGGCTGCTTTTGCATAAGTACGAGATTGATAAAATCGTCGGTAAAATAAACCAGAAGGGTATGACTTTAGTGCCTATCTCCATCTATTTTAAGGACAACCTCATTAAGGTTGAAGTGGCGCTTTGCCGTGGTAAACAGACCTTTGATAAGAAAGAGGCGATAAAACGCCGTGACTTGGAGAGGGAAACGAGAAGGCAATTAAAAGATTATTAATTTGAAATTTTTTTCGAGGCTAAACATATGAAAGATTTAAAACTTGACAGCCTGTGTGTTCAGGCTGGTTATTCCCCCAAGACGGGCGAAAGCCGTATACCCCCCATCTGCCAATCGACCACTTTCTTCTACGGCGATACGCAGGAGATGGCGGATTGCTTCGACCTGAAGAGCGACGGTTACTTCTATTCGAGACTTGCAAACCCCACCGTTGCCGCTTTGGAAGGTAAGATTGCTGCTTTAGAGGGCGGCGTTGCCGCTATAGGCTGTGCTTCGGGCATGAGCGCAACTACGCTTGCTGCCTTTACCGTTGCAGGGGCGGGTGATAACGTCGTTATCTCTCAGGCGTGCTATGGCGGTACGTTTAACCTGTTCGGCACCACTCTGCCCAAGCTTGGCATTGAATGCAGGTTCTTTAACCCCGACGATAGCGCCGAGGAAATAGAAAAACTCATTGACGATAAGACCAAGTTTATCTTCTGCGAGACGATTGCTAACCCTGCAATAGTCGTTTTAGACTTTGATAAGATTGCTTCCATTTGCCAAAAGCACGGACTTTTGTTTATTGTCGACAACACCCTGGCAACCCCTGCCCTTTGCAGACCTAAGGAGTTTGGCGCAAATATCGTCATTCACTCCACCACCAAATATTTAGACGGCCACGCAGCGGCGCTGGGCGGTATGATTGTAGATTTGGGCAACTTCAATTTCAAGGGAAATCCCCGCTATGCCTCTATGAATATCCCCGACGAGAGCTACCACGGCTTAGTTTATGCAGACCTGCCCGTAGCCTTTGCCACCAAGTGCAGAGCGCAGATGATCAGGGATTTAGGTGCGATTATGGCGCCTATGAATGCGTATATAACCTACCTCGGCTGCGATACGCTAGCTCTCCGTATGGCGAGACATTCCTCCAACGCTAAGGCCGTTGCAGAGTATTTAAGTAAACACCCCAAGATTGAGTGGGTTAAACACGCCTCGCTTGAAGGCAACACGTACCACGCATTGGCACAAAAGTATTTGCCCAACGGCCAGGGCGGTATGATGAGCTTTGGCATTAAGGGCGACGTAACTAAATGCGCTAAGTTTATGGAAGCGCTGAAGATGATTACTCAGGAGACCCACGTTGCAGACGTGAGAAGCTGTGTGCTTCACCCCGCTTCCACTACCCACCGCCAGCTCTCTAAAGAGGATTTAGTCAAGGCGGGTGTTCCTGAAAACCTTGTACGTCTTTCGGTCGGTATCGAAAACCCTGATGACATCATCGCCGACCTCGAACAGGCTTTGGCACAGATTTAACTGAGATTAATTACATTTCACCTGACCAAACTTTCAGATTTGGTTTTGTCAGGCGTTTTACTCTAAAATTACGGGAAAAAAAGATTATGCCTATCGTTATTGATAAACAACTGCCTGCATACTCCATTTTAACGGGAGAGAGAATTTTCGTTATGGATAAGGACAGGGCAAGCCTGCAGGACATCCGTCCCATCGAGATTGCCATATTAAACCTTATGCCCACCAAGGAGACGACTGAAACTCAGTTTATGAGACTTCTCTCCAACTCCCCTTTGCAGGTCAACGTGACATTAGTCAGAACCGAAAGCTATAACCCCACCCATACGGGACAGGAGTACTTAGACAGGTTCTATAAGGGCTTTGACGAGATTGAAGGAAGAAAGTTCGACGGTATGATTATTACGGGCGCACCCGTTGAGGATATGGAGTTCGAGGACGTCGCCTACTGGAAGGAGTTGGTCAAGATTTTTGAGTGGACCAAAACCAACGTTACCTCCACGCTCTTCATCTGTTGGGGCGCTCAGGCGGCGCTGCACTACTTCTACGGAATCAAAAAGTTCCACCTTAAGGAGAAGTGCTTCGGCATCTTTGCGCACCAGCGCATCTTCGACGGCGAGATTGAACCGCTCATGAGAGGCATTTCGGACGAGTTCCATATGCCCCACTCCAGGCACACCATCATCTACGCCGACGACATTAAAAAGCATAGCGATTTAAAAATTCTCGCCTACTCCAAAAAGG
>JBJFAG010000045.1:0-4957 GCA_051887795.1 Candidatus Coproplasma sp.
AAATTATAGCCGTAGCTTAAACTGCCGAAGGACATATCGCCCTCTGCAACTGCACCGCTCGGGGAAGTTATCTTATACTTTGCCCAGCCGTCGTTCCTCAAGTTGGAGGGGGTTATGGACACGGTCGCCGAACCCGCTCCCTTTTCAATTTCGAACAGGAAGGGATAGTCCGTCTTTTCCGAAGGTACCGACGTGTCGAGAATATTGCTCGCCATACGTTCGCATACCTCTGCGGGATTGTTGCTGAAATCCAGCCAGCCGCTTGTCAGCGAAGAGGTGAACGAGACCGCCTTACCGTTACCATACTGCCAATAAGCGTACAGGGGTACGTATACGTCGGTATAATTATCCCCCGACTGACCGGATAACGTGTAGGTATAGCTTACGTTTAAAACGGTATTTGCATTGGCCTTTGCCTGGGACTTGACGAACCCGTTTATGTAGGAGTTGCTGATTTCCGAGGCGGTTATTCCCGAAAGAACTTCGTCCCTGCTGCGGTTGACGGTTATTCTGGACATTCCGCCGACCAGACTTAAATCATCTTCGGCAAGCTCGCCTTTGATGACTTGCACTAAACTTTCGGCGGAGCTGATATCATAGGGCTGACACTGGTTTCCTATCCATGCGATATCTTCAAGCAGCTGCTCTGCCGCAGCCTTGTCTGCTTCGTCCAGATAACCCCTGCCTACGTCCAATACCATTGTGTTTATTGAATCGGCACGCATATCGCTGATTTGACCGAGCACTTCCTCGCCGCCCATATCGATACCGTCGCTTATGAGTATAAGGCGCTTTTCGCTGTATGAACCGCCCATCATTCTGTCATGGGCAAGCTGCAGGCCTGCACTCATAACCGTACCCTGAACGACCTTTAAATTTTCGATTCGGCTGAGCGGTTCGCTCTTATCGTTGCCGATAGTGTGATTGATGAGTACGGGGCTTGATTCGCCGTTAAACTCGATTATGTTGAGCGTATCGCCCGGCGAAAGCAGTTTTACTATTTCCTTTGCCGCAGTCTTTGCATTCTTAAATTTGTCGCCCTGTTCCATACTGCGCGACGTATCTATGAGCAGTGTGTACAGCTTGGAGGCGCTGCCCGTCTTGCCATACGTAACGGGGAGCATATCGGAAAGTGCGTCTAACTCACCCGACGTCTTGTTCTGGATTTGCATATCGCCGAAGGTTATTAAACTCTTACCGTATAATGATACCGCAATATCCAGATTTTTGAGGAAGAGTTCGCTGTTTTCAAGCGAGGAGACGTCGAAGTCGGAGAGTATTATTTCGTCGTACTTGCAAAGCTTCTCTATCGTTATTTCCTCAAAATCGGTCATTCCGATACGCGCTTCAACCGTTGCGCTGCCATCGTTAATCCTGTCCGCATAGATTTCGTTTATCTTGTAATAATCGTCGTAACTGTCCGCAATAAGCAGAATATTCGTCTTTCCCGAAACCGATTGGGTAAAGGATATTTCGTTGTTATAGGGGTTAAAGTCGCCCTCGCACTCAATCTTTGCAGTATAATCGTGGGCGCCCGCCGTCGCCGTATCGAGCTCGAACGTGATGGTGTTTTCACCCTTTGCTAAAGTATGGGCGGTCTCCTTTTTCAGCTCTCCGTCCATATACAGCGTTATGACTGCGTCCACGCTCTCCCCGTCGGGGCAGTTTGCCTGGACGGTTAACGCCACCGTCTCGTCACGGTTTAAGCTTACAGACGAGGTGTATTCGGCACCCGACAGCTGCACCTCCCTCTGGTCGCCCTGCATATTGTTGTTTATGAATATGGCGTCGACGTGAATCTTACGCTCTGCAAGCGAATTGATCTGACGCCTCAATGCGTCGTCGTCCGAACCGTCGGTCGACTTGCCGTCGGTTATAAGCACTATGCGCTTGATGACGTCGTCACGGAAGAGCGAACCCGTGTATGAAAGGGCCTCCACTATGTTGGTGGAAGTTGCGTCTACGCCCGAATCCTTGACGGTCGTGAATTTTTCGCCGAGCTTTGTAACTATCTTATGCCCGTTAGCAAAGCATACTACGCCCTTCCTTGAATTAGGGGGCAATTCTAAATTATTTATATACCTGTCAACCGTATCGAGATTTAAGCTCGCCGAATAGGATACGTCTGCAAGTACGTAGACGTCCGTCTGCGTAACCGTTGTGACAACCGACGTACCCGCCGCCGCAAACGCGATTATAACCGCCATTACGATATGGATTATGCCCGAAGCGAGATTATGCCCGTTGAGGTTATCCTTCCTTATTGCAAGCGCAAAGGGAACGGTAACGAGGACTATCAGCGGTAAGGCGATAAACAGTAGCCAGGGATTATCTAAGTTGATACTGCTCATAACAATACACCGCCCAATCTGCCAATATTATCACGGCGAGAATTATAAAGATATATAGAATATCTTCAAACCTGCCGTCGCGTTTCTCATCACCGGCTTCACCGGCAATTATGAAGTTAGTTTCACTCGTCTGTAATATCCTCTCCGTCTCGGGGAACTGGGCATATACCTTGCCGATTTTAATGCCGCCGCCTACAACAGCGGTTACGGTATATTCACCCACCTCCGTCAGCATATATTCGCTGATTACTTCCGAAGTGTCGAGGAAGCTCTCCTCCCCTGAAGGCGTCTCTACTTTCATGCTCGTACAGCCGGGCAGTACGTTCAATGAAACGGACTCGCCGCTGAAACACAGCGTTTCGTCTGCCAATGAAGGGAAGGTATATTTTATCAGATTATTTAATATTACCCTGCCGTTATAGGTCAAGGGGAAGTCGGAAAGGTTCCAGTCAAAGGCAATTACGACTTCTCTGTTGCCAAGGTTGTTTGAACCTGCAAATATTACAGGGTCGTTGTTACAGTACACGAGATTGTAGAACATACCCGTCTGCCCGCACTTGACGTAGCTTGCAAGCGTGGTATCGTCCGCCGAAGTACCCTTTAAAAGGTTTCTTATCCTGGTTGCCGAAGAGGTGCTTAACTTTGCCTCTCCGCCGCTTTCGGACTGGCCCCTTATGGAGAAGCCCGTCTTTTCAACGCTTGACGGGGGGTTAATAAACCATACCGCACCGTCGTCGGGCAGTTTGTCGGGCTTGAAGGGGTTATCGTCGTCGCTGTCAAAGACGTACAGACTGTAGCCCTGGCAGGCCTCGGCCGTATATTTATCGGGGGCAAGCACCTCTACGTTGAGGTTGGCCGCCTCCAGCGCCCATCTGATGAGGTCGGGCGTCTTGCTTATAAGAAGTACGTTGTACGACTCGCCCTCCGAAGTTCCGTATAAAGTTACGCTGTTATCTTCAGGCAGGTCGTCGCTCTGCTTTATCTTTACGGTTAACGAGCTGAAATTCGTCCTGTCCAGATTGAACGTAAACTCGGTTGCGGAGTTATCGCCGACCTGTACGTCCGTACTGCCTATGGGGGTGGAGTCGTTGTCTGCGTATACCTCTACCGTCAGCACGGCGTCGCCCGAGTAGGAAAAGACCTTGCCCGTCAGCTTCGTCGTAGAGGTGTTGTCGGTACCGAGGTTAAACACGTACGATACGTCCGAAAGACCGTAGTTCTTACTCCCGCCCGTAACCTGTATATAGTTGACGTTTTCGGTGTTTTCCACGCTCTTATCCGTAACGAGGTAGAACTTCATAGACGTGTTGGCGTTGAAGTACTTCTGGGCGCGCATCAGCGCCGAATCGAGATTGCCCGCCGAATATGACGCCGTGAGCTGATTAAGCTGATTTAACGCAGACTTCTTTTCGTCCAGCCCATTATACACAACGTCGGTCGTGTACCCCGCAGAGATGAGCGTGTACGTGCTGCCGTCTGCAGAGGAATTGATTATTTTTTTAATCTCGTTTTTTGCATTTTCGAAGCGGGAGGTATTGCCTTCAACCACGTTCATGCTTGCGGAAGAGTCCAGCACAAAACAATAGTCGTTTGCACCGCCCTTGACTACGAACGTGGGGTGCGCGATTGCAAGCGCAATACATATAACTGCAAGTATCTGCAGGATAAGGCTTAAAATACCCGTTATAGCTTTAAGGGGATTTTTACGCTTTAAAAATTTTTCGGAAAGCTCCCAGAGATACGTCGAGGGTATAACCTGCTCGGTATACTTACTCTTGATTATGTAGATGATTATAAGTACGGGTATCGCTAAAAGCGCAAGGAAACCAAGGGGTTGTAAAAAGCTCATTTAAGTACCCCCTCGTCAACCAATCTGTTGAAGAACATATCGCCTATCGAATCCTCTGCACTGACTAAAAGATAGTCGGCACCCCTCGAAAGGCACAGATTTTTAATGTTTTCCACAACGTAATTAACCGCCTGTTTATAGGCGGAAATAATCTCCCTGCTAATATTTTTACGGTAATACCTGCTGCCGTCCTCGCTGTCAAAGAAGTGCATCTTACCCCTCGCCTTGGGGTTAAGCTCCTCCTTTGAAAGTACCTGGGTACATAAGACGTGCCTCTTCTTGGAGGCTAAGTGGTCGATAGCCGCCGCAAAGTCGTTGTCCGTAAGAAAGTCGGAGATGATTATGGACATACCGTCGCCATAGCCGACTGTAGAAGGCACTATTGCCTCACTCAGCTTGCTGTCGCCGTAGAACTCCACGTCGTTCAATTTTCCGATATTGGCAAAATAGGACTCCTTGCCGAGCATACCGTTAATTATGCACTCCATCTTATCGTCGTGAACGGCAAAGACGGAGACCTTATCCATCTGGCATACCGAAAGATAGGCGAACGCACCCGCAACACGCAGTGCCTGTTCGTCTTTATTACCCTTGCCGAAACCCATGGAACGGCTTGCGTCGATATAGATGCGGGTGTGCATCTGCCGCTCGTCCAAAAACAGCTTGGTGTAAAGCTTTTCGAAACGGGCGTAAGCGTTCCAGTCGATTTTGGTTATGTCGTCGCCGGGGGCGTATTCCCTGTAATCGGCAAACTCGC
>JBJFAG010000046.1:0-4956 GCA_051887795.1 Candidatus Coproplasma sp.
CTACAAACGTATCAAAGCTTGACAGGAACAGGGAGCGAAGCGTAGTGTTTTACGGCAGGGTATCTACCGAGCACGAAGCCCAGCTCGCCGCTCTTGAAAACCAGATGCAATGGTACGAGGACCAGGCAAAGTATCATCCTAATTGGACGGTATTAAAGCAGTACATAGACAGGGGTATTACGGGAACACAGGCGAAGAAACGACCTGCGTTTATGGAAATGCTGGAGGATGCCAGGCACGGAAAATTCGATTTAATTGTAACCCGTGAGGTGTGCCGTTTTGCACGAAATACGGTAGACACTCTTGTCATTACAAGGCAGTTAAAAGAAATCGGGATTGAAGTCTACTTTGTTGAAGATAACATCTGGACAATGGACAACGACGGTGAACTCAGACTGACAATTATGGCAACGCTTGCCCAGGAGGAGAGCAGAAAGACCTCCGAACGAGTACGAGCAGGGCAAAAGATAAGCAGGGATAACGGTGTATTATACGGCAACGGGAATATTCTCGGCTATGATAGACTTGGCGATACATACGTCATAAACGAAGAACAGGCGGAGACGGTGCGCATTATCTACGATTTGTACCTTAAAGTCTATGGCTTTACCAAAATTGTCAATGAGCTTGTTCGGCTAAAGCGTAAAGATTCGTCAGGTTTAGTCAGGTGGGAGGCAACTAAGGTCTCAAGGATTTTGCACAACGCAACATACAAGGGGTACCAAGGCTATTACAAGTCGTACAAGAACAACCATCTCGACCAAAAGACGGTGATTAACCGTGACGAGGACAGTTATCTCTACGTTAAAGGCAAGTTTACGCCTATTATCTCGGAAGAGGTCTGGGAGAAGTGCAGGGCAATACGTGAAAGCAAAATAATTCTCAGAAGGAATAAAGAGGGTAAGCTTGAAAAGAGCGGTACAAACCCGTCGGAAGATATCTGGGCTAAACGGCTTCGCTGCCGGTGCGGATATCATATGAGAAAAGACAGATGGCATATGAGCAAAAGGGGAATAACCTACGGATATAAATGCTACAACCGTCTCAACAACGGCAGTAAACAGGCAAGGATTGACGCAGGGCTTGATGCTGAAAACTTCTGTGATATGACTACGATTGCCGACTGGAAATTTGATTTAATGCTGTTTGCCATATTGGAAGTGTTAAATCTGAATAATAAGGATTTAATAAAAAAGACGTATGAAAAGTTTAAAAGCTTATACCGCAAAGATATCAAAGAAGTAAAAGGGCTTAAGGAGGCGGAAGCCAAGCTGAGGAGAATTCAAATCAAACTTGAAAACCTGACCGAAATGCGAGTTAACGGGGAAATTAACAAACAGGAGTTCACGTCCCTGAAAGCTAAAATCAATGGTGAAATGCTCGTTGTTGAAAAGGAAATCGACGATATTAAACAAGCTGTGCATGAGGAGGAGAAGATGACTAATCCACTTATTTCGTTAGAGACGTTTAGTTCTCTGGTGGTAGAGGATCTGGATTTTTCAAAGCCGTTAAAGCATTCAACTTTGGTTGATGCTATCGTTAAAAAAATAGTTCCCGAAACAACACACGATTTCAAATGGTATCTGAATATGTTCCCCAAAGGGGAAGGATGCCGGGATGAGGACTATACAGAGATTATGAAAATTACTATCGACTATGAAATGGCCCAGAAGTTCAAAACAGAGCGTGGCTCTGTGTTAAGACCAAACCATTGGAAGGACATAGTAGTAAGAATTATGACCTGAAACATTAAGTCATACGAGTAACATCGTATGCCTTAACTTTCTCTATGGAATCTATAGTGGTTTTAATAATTTTTCTAAAAATCTTTACTTTTCATCAATAATATGCTATAATAAGTAAAGATAAAGAGGTTATCTATGGTTTGTTACGATAATTTAGTAAAGATTTTAAAAGAACACGGATTGAAAAAGTCTGACTTGACAAAGCTGCTTGGCATATCGTCAAGGACGATTGCCAAGATAGGCAGGGGCGAAAAAATAGCAGACAACGTCTTGCAGAAAATTGCTGCTTACTTCGGCTACGCTGCGGAAGATTTGTATAAAGTCGTCTGTGATAATTCTGTATTGCAGGTTCTTAAAGAGGAGATGGAGGGCAAAATATCAGGTGGACTTTATCACGAAACGCAGGTTCGTCTGACGTATAATTCCAACCGGATAGAGGGTAGCAGACTCTCCGAAGAGCAAACCAGATTAATCTTTGAAACAAATACTATAGGTGCGGAAGACGGGATTCCCGTGGACGATATTATCGAAACAAGCAACCACTTCCGTGCGATTGATTATGTCATTGCAAATGCCGGAGAGGAATTGACGGAGGAGTTTATTAAGGAAGTACATCGAATATTAAAAACTGCGACGTCAGATTCCCGCCTATCCTGGTTCAGGGTTGGCGACTATAAATCTAAACCCAATACCGTTGGCGGACAGGTCACCATTTCCCCTGCAAAGGTACACGATGAAATGCAAAAGCTGTTGAAGTGGTATGCTGAACTTCCATCTGTCAACTTTGAAAATATCGTAGAGTTTCATTACTTATTTGAAAAAATTCATCCCTTCCAGGACGGCAATGGGCGAGTAGGTAGATTGATTGCCTTCAAAGAATGTCTGCACAACAATATCGTACCATTTATTATTGAGGACAGAAAGAAAATGTTCTACTACCGTGGCTTGCGTGAGTGGAACAACGAGCGTGGTTTTTTAGTAGAAACCTGCCTCGACGGTCAGGACACTTACAAAGCACTTTTGAAGTATTTTGAAATAGACTATAAGGCATGCGAGTAAAATCGTGTGCCTTAACTCTTCAAACACAATTATACCCTTTCAGGTATATTGTTAATTAGCAGATTGCAATTAGCACCGATAGGGTATAATCATAGTATCCTATTGACAAATAGCCCGATAGGGTATAAAATGGTAGTATGGAAACTATTAGTGAATACGTAAAACGCAATAGAAAAGCATTAGGTTTAACCCAAGCAGAGTTCGCCATGCGGGCAGGGCTTGGGCTTCGCTTTGTCCGTGAATTGGAGCAAGGCAAAAAGACTCTACGCCTCGATAAAGTTAATCAGGCATTGGCTTTCTTCGGTGCTCAAGTCTCGGTAGACGAATCAAAAAGCGAAGAATAATACTTGTCAAGTACTTAGTTAAAAATTTTTCGTAAAATAAATAAAAATAATTTTATAAATAAGACAAATTTTGTCATATTATATATGCTAAAATCAATCTGAGCAGGCTTTATAATAAGGAGAAAGACGTGGAAAATTTATTTGATGTTATGTGTGATATTCTGGTTGTTTACTTATTAGCAGATTATATACCTATTGGAAATGCGAATCGTCAAAGCGGAACAGAGCTTGCAATGAAATATGCGGTTAAAAAAGGAAAAAACATAATTAATTATGCTAAATAAAGCTTATCTGACTGTAACGGAGAATTGAAATGCAGAGGAAAGATGATCTGGGTGCTTCAAAAGTAGAACAGGGTATTATCGTATACTTGAAAAAAAGACCACGGTCAAAAGACCGTGGATTAAAAATATAAAAATGTTATTTGACTTAACCCCGTTTGAAAAAATTTGAGAGAGGATAATCAGTATTATTTTTCCGTGGAATAAACGGGAACGTTTTTCAATAAGTTTCTGTCCTCGTCTGTAAGATAATCAAAAACAACATTGTCAAAAGCGGTAAGAGGCTGGAACATATACGTTGCCTTTTTGTTTAGTTTACTGTGGTCGCAGATTATTATTCTGCGCTCCGAACGCTCGAAAGCTGTACGCTTGACTTCACGCTGTTCGATAGAGTTTTCGTATGCGCAGTTATCTTTGATTGCCGCACACGAGCAAAGCATTAAATCAAATGAAAAATCTTTTAAAAGCGAAGTTGTCCAACTGCCTACAACCGAGTTACCTGTTGAAAAGATGTTTCCGCCGGGTATTAGTAGGTTAATATCGTCAATTCTTGAAAGAGCGATAGCCGTCTGTAAGTTATTCGTCATAACCGTTTTATGTGAAAGGTCCAACCTCTGTGCAAGCGCAAGCACGGTTGACGAGCTGTCTAAAAATACGCTTTTAAAATCCTTGGGTATAACGTTCAGCGCCTGAAATGCGGCACGTTCCTTTTCCTTGGCGTTTTCGTTTATTCTTACGAAGATCGAGACCTCGTCAGCCTCTTCCAGAATAACAGCTCCGCCGTGACTGCGTTCGATAAGTCCAAGTTTTTGCATTTCGTTTAAATCACGGCGAATTGTAGCGTCGCTAACAAAGAGCTCTGCCGCAAGATTTTTAACGGTTGCTGAATGCTTTTTCTTTAAAATGCTTAAAATCTGTTCCTGTCTTTCGTTCGTCAACATAATACTTCTGCTCACTTATGATTATTTTTATTTAAATAATATAAGATTTAAGATTATTTGTCAACTATTCAATCAAATATAGACGGATACAAAAAGCTGTGATAGAATATATTCAAGAGGATAAGAGGCTATGAAAAGATTTTTAGCAATTGATATCGGGGCTTCGAGCGGCAGACATATAGTCGGCTGGCTTGAAGATAACCGGATTAATACCGAAGAGGTTTACCGGTTTCCCAACGGCGTAAAGACAGAGAATAATCACCTCGTGTGGGATACGGAAGAACTGTTCAAAAATGTTAAGCAGGGTATAAAAGTTGCTTTAAATAAATACCCTGAGATAGTTTCTCTTGCTATTGACACGTGGGGCGTGGACTACGTACTTTTAAACTGTGATAAACCGATACTTCCTTGTTACGCTTATAGAGATGGAAGAACGGAGAAAGCCATTGAAGAGGTTCATAAAATAATTCCTTTTGAAAAGTTGTATTCCCGCACGGGCATACAGTTTGAACCGTTCAACACCATTTATCAGCTCTATTGCGATAAGATGCAGGGTAGGCTGAATAATGCCACCGACTATTTAATG
>JBJFAG010000047.1:0-20714 GCA_051887795.1 Candidatus Coproplasma sp.
TTTTTTCCACTATGCTGAATTATAGCACTCATTGCAGATTTTGTATAGTCATTTTTGTAAAAATTGTGCAAATTGCACAAAAATAAAGGCGACACAAGGTCGCCTTTGCGTTAATTGTTGTCGCGTCGTTATCCGACTGCCTGAAACTTATAAATCGATTACTCTTTTATGGGTTAACGGACAGACAAAATTGGGAACGATCTGTTTAAGCGGAATAAGCACAAACTGCCTGTTTATGTAGTCGGGATGGGGTATACACAATCCGTTTTCCTGTACCATCTTGTTGCCGAAGAATACTATGTCTATATCCAGCGTTCTGTCCGCCCAGCGCTTGGTACGTACCCTGCCGCCCTCCGCCTCTATCTCGTGAATGATATTTAACAGACGCCTGGGGGATAATATAGTATTTATAAGTACCGCTCCGTTTAAAAATATGTTCTTTGCAACTCCGCCGTAGGGACTGCTCTGAATAAACGATGAGACGGATATAACCTCTATACCTTCAGTTTTGGCAAGCCTGTCTACCGCAAACTGCAAGCTCTCCTCCTTCTCGCCTTCGCTGGAACCGAGAGAGAGTACGACTTCGTTCCTCTCCACCCTTGCCGTGACTGATACGTCGTCGAAAGGATGGGGAATGGGTGCGTGAGGCTTGTGAACGGTTACTTCAACCGCATTTGCTGCAGGGAATTTTTTAATTACTGCCTCCGCAGCTCCGTTGGCAAGCCGTTCAATAAGATTAAAACTATTCTTCTTGCAGTACTCGGTAATTATAGTACAGACTTCGGCATAGTCGACCGTATCCTTAACCTCATCCGAAATAGCTGCAACAGAAATATCGCTCTCTATTGCAATATCAAAGATGAAGGGCTGGGGAGTTGTCTTTTCACTCTCCAACACTCCGTGACATGCCGATACTTTTACTCCATTGATATTAATTGCGCTCATACTCTTCCTTTATCGCCTGAACATTCTCCCTAACGTCATGCACTCTTACAAATAATACTTTTTTACGCACCGCTAAACGGGTGGACTCTACCGTGGGTTGAAGCCTTTCCTCCGCTACACCGACGAACATGGATTTGCGGCTGGTGCCTAAAAGAAGGGGATAACCAAGTGAGGAAAGGCGGTCGTAATTATTTAATAGCTGCCAATTCTGCTCCCTGTCCTTTGCAAAACCTATACCGCCGTCCAAACATATTTTATTTTTATCTACTCCCGCATTTAACGCCTTTTGTACGGCAGAGGATAAAAAGCTATCTATCTGAGGGAAGATATCGCCCTCTAACCTGTTTTTTGCATTGTGCATAATACACACCGAGCCGTTGGCCTTTGCCACAACTTCCGCCATGCCCTGAGCCGTTAATCCCCATATATCATTGAGTAAATGCGCGCCCATATCAAAGGCGGCCTCTGCAACCTGCGGGAAATAGGTATCCACCGAGACGGGGATATCGAAGTTTTTAATAACCGCCTCCAGCGGCTTTTCCAGGCGGGCAAGCTCCTCTTCAGGCGGTACCTCTTTGTACCCCGGCCTGGTCGATTGGGCGCCTAAATCTATGATTGCCGCCCCCTCTTTTATAGCCCTTTCCGTACGGAATAAGACGTCGTCGGTCGTGGTGCGGCTGGGGGAATAAAAGCTGTCGGGAGTTAAATTGATTATCGCCATTACGTATGTGTAATCTTTAAATTCTCTGTTTCCGATAATCATACTCAACCTTTAATTATTGCCAGGGCCCTTGACACCTCTTCCTGAGGGAAGGCGCCTAATATCTTGTACGTCACCGTGCTTGTACCCGGTTTTTTAACTCCCCTGCAGGTCATGCAGGTATGCTCCGCCTCACAGTAGACTAAAACGCCTTTGGGGCAGAGCTCCGTCATTACAGCTTCCGCAATCTGGGAGGTCAAGCGCTCCTGGAGCTGGAGATTTTTGGAATACTCCTCTACGCAGCGGGCAAGCTTCGAAAGTCCGACCACCTTGCCGTCGGGGATATACGCTATTGCTACCTTGCCGAAAAAAGGCATTAAGTGGTGTTCGCAGGTGGAAGAAAAGGTGATATCCTTTTCTATAATCATGTCACCGCCCTCTACGTTAAAGGTCTTGGAAAGGGCCTGCTTTGCACTTTGCGCAGAGCCCGAAGTAAACTCCGCAAACGCCTCCGCAACCCTTCTGGGGGTATCCTTTAACCCCTCTCTTTCAGGGTCCTCGCCAATGGCTATGAGCAAATCTTCAATTGCCTTCATTGCAGCTTTCTTATCCACTCGCTTGCCTCCTTAATAAACGTGAACGAACCGCATACCGCTACGTTTCTGCACTGCGTCTTTTCAAGCGCATCGTCTATATTCTGTGCAGTTACGTAATCAATTTTTCCTGTAAATGCTTTTGTTATCCTGTCAAGGACCATGGCCCTGTAACTTGCAGGGCTGAAAAGTATCGCCCTTTTAAAATGGGGCGAAAGCTCTTTTGCAATACTTTCGACGTCCTTATCCGAAAGACAGCCGAAAACAAGCTCCTTTTCCCCTTTTATACCTTTAATAACCCCAACCAACTGCGCTACCGCACCCGGATTGTGACCGCCGTCTAATATAAATCTGACGCCGTTACGCTCAATCTGCTCAAGCCTGCCTTTCAGGCGTGCTGTCTTTAAACCTTGCACAATGGCGTTTTCGTCTATACCTAAGAGCGTGCAGACCTCTATTGCCGTCGAGGCGTTGTAAAGCTGGGCTTCGCCGAGCAAATTAATTTCATAGCGGCTGCCCCTGTAGCTGAACGCCTGGCCCTCCGCGCAATTTTCTTTAGTAAGATTTTCACCCGCAAAGACGGGTTTGAATTTTTCAAAGAACCGCTTAACTTCCTGGGGTTGATACGCCGAAACTACTGCGGGACAATCTTTGATTATTCCGCTCTTAGCAGTACAGATATCGTTCAGCGTCGGACCGAGCTCGGCGGTGTGTTCTAATGAAATCGAAATAATTACAGCTACGCTCTTTTGCGCTATAGCGTTGGTTGCGTCGTCCCTGCCGCCCAGACCACATTCTATAACCGCATATTCGCACCCCTCTTTGTAAAAGCTATAGAGGGCGCATGCCGTCTGCAGCTCGAAGGGCGACGGGGTATCTTCAATGGGTTTTGAGATGCGCTCAACCTCTGCTAAACAGCTGTCTAACCGTTCTTTTGTAATAGGTTGGCCGTCTATACGGAACTGCTCCTCAAAGCTAAAGACGTAGGGCGAAGTGAAGGTTCCTACCTTTTTGCCCGCCGAAATGAGTATCGAAGTTATATATTCCGCAGTGCTGCCCTTGCCGTTGGTGCCTGCAATATGGATAATTTTAAGTTTTTTATCGGGGTTGCCGCAGAGTTTTAAAAGCTCTTCACACCGCTGCGTACCGTATTTGCGTATATCCTGTAACATTGAAAAAACGGACACCTTATATATAGACGTCCGCTTTGGTAAACCATTTTCAGGACGCACCCGACAACCGCAGGCAATAACCTTTCGTGCAGGGCTGTCCACGCCGCTGCCACTTTACGCTGAACGGGATAAAGACAGTATATCACACTTCTCCTGCATTTTGCAATCATTTTACCGCCGTGTTTATATAATATTGTTAATTTAAATTATAATATTGCATTTTTGTTTTTAATTTACAAATACTTATTCTATGGCTTTGGTATTTATCAGGACGGCGATTATATTTTTTGTGCTGCTCTCTGTTATGAGACTTATGGGAAAGAGCCAGATCGGAGAGATGCAGCCGTTTGAATTTGTTATAACCTTACTCATTGCCGAGCTTGCCTGTATTCCTATGGCGGATAGCTCCATTCCACTTATGTACGGTATAATTTCCATTATCGCCATCTTTATTCTGCACCAGGTTGTCTGGCTGCTGGATATGTGGTTTACACCTATGAAAACGGTTATTTGCGGAAAGCCCAGCCTGGTTATTAACAGACAGGGTGTGGACAGCTATCAACTGAGAAAAAATAACTTAGATATTGCAGACCTTATTGAGAGTATGCGCGGGGCAGGCTATTTCAATTTGGATGACGTGTACTACGGTCTGTATGAATCCAACGGGAGTTTTTCGGCCTTACCTAAGGAGGAAATTACGCAGTCCCTGCCCTTGCTCATTATCGAAAACGGGAAGAAAAACCTTAAAAACATGAGGCTTGCAGGATTGAGCGAGGAAGAGTTTAACCGGATTTTGAAAGAGCAGGACGCAAAGACTAAAAAGGTTTTGGTTATGACCGTTGACGGAAACGGCAGGGTCTACTTTCAGATTAAGGGGAAACCGTATAAGATTTTAAACTGTAAGGTTATGCAGAAATGGTAAAGTCTATTATATATACTATCGTGGCTGCCCTGTTATGCGTCGGATTCTTTATCTGGACGGATTTGTATATCTCTGACCAGTTCGGGCAGTTTCACGCCGCTTTGGAGACCTTGTATTATAAGGTCGAGGACAAGACGGCAAACAGAGAGGACGCCTATGCCGTAAGGGACATGTGGGCGGATAAAAAGGAAAAGCTTCACGTATTTATCCCCCATAACGATATCTCCTACGTGGACTATTGGCTTTCGGAGGCCTGTTCGCTTATATATAAGAGCGAGTACGATATGGCTCTGGGAAAGGTTGAGGTACTGTTGGAGATAACCAAAAACTTGCCCGACGCCTACGTTATTAAATTGGAAAACGTCTTTTAATTATTTGACAACAAAAAGTCAGCTTGATATAATTAGATTAATTTGTAAAGACTTTGACTAAGACAGACGAAGAATATTTAGCATTTTCAGAGAGGGCAATCCGAAAACGGCTGAAAGGTTACCCATTTGCTCTTCTTCGTTATTCACTTACGAGTCGGTTGAGGAAACCCTTTCGGGGAGTAATGCAACACGTTTACCGTGCGTAAATCGGATTAACGAGGCGAATTGCGTATTCGCGAAATCAGGTGGTACCGAGCTATTATTATGCTCCCTGTGCTTTGCACGGGGAGTTTTTTGTTGTTTGCGTTACCGCCTCCCACTACCGTTATAAATAAATTAAAGATAAAAGGAAGGACTATGAACGACATTAAACAGGTGATTGAAGAAAAAATCACGCAGATGAAAAAGAAGATTGCGGCATCTCTTGAGAACGTGCAGTCGTCCGACTCGCTCTATCAGATTAAGATGAGCTTTTTGGGCAGGGGCGGCGAACTTCCAGAACTTATGAAGGTTATGAAGGACGTTCCCAAAGAGGATAAGCCTGCGGTTGGCGCCATTATCAATGCGGTTAAAACCTGGGCTGAAGAGCAGTTTGTAAAGCTTGAAGAGACAATTAAACAGTTGGAACTTAAAGCTCAGTACAAGACCGAGGCGATTGACGTAACCATGCCCGGACTTGTTAAGCCCACGGGCGCCTACCACCCCAATACCCTGGTAAGGCGTGAGCTTATCTCTATATTTGCAGGTATGGGCTTCACTGTGTTCGAAGGACCTGAAATTGAGAACGATTACTATAACTTTACCGCCCTCAATACCCCCAAGGACCACCCTGCAAGGGATATGCAGGACACCTTCTATATAACCGAGGATTTACTCCTTCGTACCCAGACGAGTGCAGGACAGATAAGGGTTATGGAAAAGGCTCAGCCCCCCATTAAGATTTTATCGCCCGGTAAGGTCTACAGAAGCGACGACGACGCTACCCACTCCCCTATGTTCTCCCAGATGGAGGGCTTGGTTGTGGATAAGGGCATTACCCTTTGCGATTTAAAGGGCATGCTCGACGAGTTTGCCAGAAAGATTTTCGGCGAGGGCGTCAAGACCAGACTGCGCCCCTCCTACTTCCCCTTCACCGAACCCTCGGTTGAAGTCGACGTAAGCTGCTTTGAGTGCGGCGGAAAGGGCTGTAGACTGTGCAAAGGCACGGGCTGGATTGAAGTTTTAGGCGCAGGTATGGTAAACAGGCACGTTTTGGAAGGGTGCGGCGTAGACCCCGACGTGTACACTGGCTTTGCCTTCGGTATGGGCATAGAGCGTATTGCTATGCTCAAATACGGCATTAACAATATGAAGTTATTGTTCGAAGGCGATACCAGATTTTTAAAACAGTTCAAGGGCTAAGGGATAGGTGAGAAGATATGTTATTACCTTTAAGTTGGTTAAAAGATTACGTTGACGTAGACGTTACCGCGGAGGAGTTACAGAAAAAACTGTTCGGCTGCGGTTTCGAAGTTGAAGAATTGATAGATATCGGCAAGGACATTTCCGGGGTCGTCGTAGGCGAGGTTATCGAGTGCGAACCCGTGGAAGGCACTCACCTGCACGTATGCAAGGTGGACTGCGGTGCGCTTGGCATAAAGCAGATCTGCTGCGGTGCTGATAACGTTGCAGTCGGCATTAAGGCGCCCGTCGCACTCCCCGGTGCAACCGTCTATGCTACCGCCAAAGACCACGTAACTATTGAAGGCGTTATGACTATAAAGAAGGGCAAGCTCCGCGGAATAGAGTCTGAGGGTATGCTCTGCAGCGGCGTTGAAATAGGCGTGAACGGGGATATGTTCGACGGCGGGGATTACTGCGGTCTGCTCCTTCTTCCTACCGAATTTGAAAACGGTGCGGATATCAAGCCGTTGGTTGGTTTAAACGACTATATTTTCGATATCGGCTTAACCGCTAACCGCCCCGACTGCCAGAGCATTGTGGGCATGGCAAGAGAGGTTGCGGCCGTTCTCGGTAAGGAGATGAAAACCCCCGACGTAAGCTACAATACCGTATCCTGTGACAAGGCTATTAAAGTCAGCGTTACCGCTCCCGACCTCTGCCCCAGGTACATTGCGCACTACGTCAAGGACGTCAAGGTGGAGACCTCTCCCCTCTGGATGAGAAAGAGGCTCAACCTCTGCGGAATCCGTTCGATAAACACGTTGGTTGACATAACCAACTTCGTTCTTTTAGAAATGGGACAGCCCATGCATGCGTTCGACTGCGCTAAGCTTGAGGGCAGCGAGATCGTCGTTAGAAGGGCTGCAGAGGGCGAAGAGATAGTTACCCTTGATGAAAAGAGCTTTAAACTCAATACCGAAAACCTCGTCATCTGCGACGGGGCTAAGCCCTGCGCTTTAGCGGGCATTATGGGCGGCGAGAACAGCGAAATTAAGGATGACACCAGCGAGCTTTTGTTTGAAGCCGCTAAGTTCGCAAGGGACAGCGTGAGAAAGACTTCCAGGGCTTTGGGACAGCACTCCGACTCCTCCTCCACGTTTGAAAAGGGCGTATGCGAGTACATGACTGAGCTGGGTATGGCAAGGGCTTTACACCTCATTGAAGAGCTTGACTGCGGCATTGTCACCGACGTACACGTCGACGTCAAAACAGAATACTCCCACGACGGCGCCAAAACTATGGAAGTAAGCCTTGCTAAAATCAACGCCCTTTTGGGCATTGAAATTCCCTGTGAAGAGGCCGTAAGAATTTTAAACAGCCTTAACTTCAAAGTCGAAATGAACGGGAATACGTTAAAGCTTGAAGTTCCCCCCTATAGAGAGGATATAGACGGCTACCCCGATATTGCAGAAGAGCTTATACGTGAGTACGGCTACGACCACGTCGAGGGTACGTTTATGCCCTCCGCTAAGGTTACCAACGGCGGTTACAGCGCTGAGCAGAAGGCTGAAAACAAGCTTATAGACAAGCTCGTATCCCTGGGGTTATACGAGATATCCACCTACTCCTTCTACTCCGAAAAGGATCTGGATATGCTCCACTTCCCCGAAGATTGCGATGAGAGAAATTATATTAAGATTTTAAACCCCATAAGCGAGGATTTAGGCATTATGCGTACCACGCTTGCCCCCTCTATGGTCAACACTATCGTTCGTAATTTAAGGCGTAACAATCTGCAGGGTTCATTCTTTGAAATCTCCAAGGTGTACCTCGCTAAGCAGTTACCCTTAACCGACTTCCCCGAAGAGAAGCTGAGACTTTGCATAGGTATGTTCGGAGACTTAACCTTCTATACCATCAAGGGTATTTTAGAGGGTGTTGCAGACAGCCTTAATATTAAGTTTGACTACGCCGCCGGCGAGATGTGCTATATGCACCCCGGCGTGTGCGCTTGCGTCTCCTGCGAGGGCGAAGTTTTAGGCTACGTGGGCAGACTGGACCCCGTCATTGCCAACGAGCTGGCTATGGATAAAAAGGCGTTCGTGGCAGAGCTGGACTATGAAAAGCTGATGGCTCATGCTAAACCCTTTAAATTCGCACCCCTGCCTAAGTTCCCCGAACAAGTCAGGGATCTGGCTCTGGTTGCTGACAATGCAGTCATCTGCGCCGATATCGAAAAGGAAATTTATAACGCCTGCAAGTACGTCACCGACGTCAAGATGTTCGACTTCTACGTAGGCAAGCAGATTGGCGAGGGCAAAAAGTCCATGGCGTTCACCGTAACCTTTACCCCTAAGGACGAGGCGTTGACGCCTGAAAAGCTGGATGGCTTTGTTAAAAAGATTTTAAATAACCTTAAATATAAACTCAACGTTGAATTGAGGTAATTATGGAAAGACTTACTGTAAACGGCAGGTATCTGTTTAAAGGCTGCAAACCCTTCTTTATGCTTGCAGACACCGCCTGGCTTTTGTATGATAAACTTAACGACGACGAAATTGAGTTGTACTACAAAAACCGCGTCGGGCTTGGCTTTAACACCCTTTTAGCCGTTGCAGTATATTCCGACCCCCGTTTTGAAACGCAGGACGGTATGCCCCATGGGGATAAGGATATCAACAGTTTAGCGTATTGGGAAGAGATGTCCGAAAATATAGACGTAGCCGAAAGGTACGGGCTGTACGTCGGACTTCTCCCCGCCTGGGGTTCGTTCGTCAAGAACGGTTATTTGAACCGCCAAAACGTACAACGCTATGCCGACTTTTTAGGTAAATTCTTTAAGGATAAGACCAACCTTTTCTGGGTGCTTGGCGGGGACGTGCGCGGCGACGTTGACTTTGAAGTATTCGATACCTTGGGTAAGACGTTGAAAAAGTATAACCCCGAAAGACTTATTACCTACCACCCCTTTGGCAGGACGGGTTCCTATCAGTGGTTTAACGACTGCGAGTGGTTGGACTTTAACACTTTCCAATCGGGACACAGGCGATACGACCAGGTAAGGCTCGGCGCCTGGGATGATAAGACGCCCAAAGAGGACAGCTTTGGCGAGGACAACTGGAGATACGTTGCAAAGAATAATTCGTTCGGGTTGGTTAAGCCGTGCATGGACTCCGAACCGTCCTACGAGGGAATTGTGCAGGGTTTGCACGATTTTTTCCAGCCATATTGGGAGGCAAGGGACGTTCGCCGTTACGCCTATTGGAGCGTGTTTGAAGGCGCCTTCGGCTTTACCTACGGCAACAATGCCATAATTCAGTTTTACCGTGATGGCGAGAGGCGGGCCTACGGCGTAAGAGAGACCTGGCAGGAAGGGCTGCACTCCTGCGGCGGCTCGCAGATGCAGTACTTAAAAGCACTTATGGATAGCGTTGATTTTACCTCAGGCTCTGCCCACAGCGAATATGTTTTGAACCAGGGTGAACGCTATCACCGCACTTCGGTTTTTGCAGGCGAAAATTTCGTGCTGTGCTATAACTTCTGCGGTGATGAAATAGGGCTTGATTTAAAGGCTTACGAGGGCAGAACCTGCAATGCATATTGGGTTAATCCCGAAAACGGGAGTTCAAGTCTTATCGGCTCGTTTATCCCCAACGGCGAACCCATTGCCTTTAAACCTACTGCAAGGCACGAGCTGTCAAACGACTGGGTTTTGAAGATTATTGTTGAATAGTTTTATTAAATTTTAGACGCCCGCGGCGCAAATATTTGCGCCGCGGGCGTTTCATCTTTTTATGCATAGACCCCCATATATGGCTTAACGAACGTATTTCAGAGTATATATAATATGCTGACAAATTGTAAAATTGCGCCTAAGACTACGAACAGGTGCCAGATGCTGTGCATCCACTTCTTCCTCTTGCCTATCGCATAAAAGACAATACCTGCCGTGTAGGCTACTCCGCCTGCAATTAAGAAAATCAAGCTTTCCAAAGGCAGCACGCCTATAAACCAGGGCATGAAGAATATTGCCAGCCAGCCCATAACTACGTATGCTATGTTGGAGAAGATTTTTACCGCCTTCCAATGCATGTTGACTGCGTTAAGCGTTATGCCGATAATTGCCAGACCCCACTCCACCGCAAACATTGCTATACCTAAAGGGGTGCCGTAAAAGCTTATCAGGCAAAAGGGCGTGTAGCAACCAGCAATTAACAGAAATATCGTGCAGTGGTCTAAAATCCTGAACACCTTTTTTGCCCTGTTCCTGCGCAGGAAATGATAGATTGAGCTTATTGTAAACAGCGTTATCATTGAAAAGGAATAGATCGCCACCGCCGCATACTTGTTGGGCGAGGGGTTAAACGAGACGAGAATAAAAGCAACTATTGAAAAGATTATCGAAAGCCCGCCACCTACTATGTGGGAAACTGCGTTGAATATCTCCTCCCCCTTGCCATAGTAGGGCAGGGCTCTTTTTTTGAGCTTTTCCTCCCGCTTCCGGTTGATTACGTTTTGTGTCTGAATATTTTCCATTGTCTGTTACCTCGGTTGGATTTGTTTACGCTATTAATTATAGACAGCGTTTCCGACTTTTACAAACTACTCTTTTAGCTCTGGACTACACGATTTTATTAGCCTGTTCCACTTAAATTAAGCGAGGTAAACTGACAGGATTTTAAACTCTACTGTCGGTAGAGTTGCTTACGGGACAAGGGTATTTCCACCCAAAAAGGAGCCTTGCAGGTAGGTATCGGGGATTTTACCCGTGATTACGCTTTCACATACCAACACCTCGGTAGTTGACGCCAAGTTGCTTGTTTTGTCGGGGAGGATTATGGAGATGTCCGACACCACCTCCAGATAGAGCGAGTGCTTGGTCTGGTTAATCCCCGCCTGGACGAACTTGGAGACAAAGCTGCAATTGACGTTGGAGATGGGAATGATTTTAATGTTTATCTTTTTTCCGAAACCTGCAAGCGCCTCTACCCCCGTCAAGGCACCTAACGGCACCATTATCCCCTCTGCACTCATCTTGTTTAAATTCTCCTGAGAAAGATAGGCCGTGTCCCTTGCAATGCGGTTGATCTTTAAGCTGTCCGTAGTTATCGTGGAGACGTTGCCGCCCTCGTCGTAGGTGATTTTAATTAAATCTTCATACCTTAAATTGTCGTTGAGGGTATAGTATATTGCGTCGTTTACGGCTACCGTGGTTATAGAACGGATTGTCGCTTCGCTGATGGAGATTAAAATCTTCGTGACGTTGTGCTGGAAAAATATGAGTATACCGAGCAGAATAAAGCAGATTGCCGCAACTATTATTTTCAGCCTTGTGAACTTGGAACGCATTTTCATATAAATATTTTATGTGGAGTAAATTTAAATATATCAAATTTACCATACCTCATTAATTGCAAATCGGCGTGCGGTTTGATATAATTTATATATGATAGTTTTTGTAATTGCAATGGAGAGCGAGGCTGCACCCGTAATTGAAAACATGTCCTGCGTTGAACGCAAAGACGTATACGGGAGAGCTGTTGTAACAGGTTTGTTGTGCGGTGAAAAGACCGCCGTAGTCGTATGCGGAGTAGGCAAAGTAAATGCCGCTGCAGGTACACAGTATGCAATCGACTGTTTAGGCGCCGAAAAAATCGTAAATATCGGCGTTGCAGGGGGGCTTAATGCCACCACCGAAGTTGCCAAAATCTACGCTATATCCGCAGTAGTGCAGTACGATTTTGATCTGGTTGCCCTGAACGGTACGCCTATGGGTACTCTGAACGAGTATTCCGAACCCTATCTCCCCCTCTCTTCAACCGCTGAATATCCTTTAAAAAAGGTGGGTACGGGTGACAGGTTTAACGACGATATCGCTGACTTTAAACTGCTTACAAGGGAGCTTGAAGCCGATATACGTGATATGGAGCTGGGTGCAATTGCCCACGTATGCAGACATGCAAACGTACCCTGCTATTCCTTTAAAGCCATTTCCGACGTGGCGGGTTCGGGGAGTACTACCGACCAGTTTTTATTAAACCTCAAAAAGTGTACCGAAGTGTTAAAGTTAAACGTTGAAAAGATATTTAACGCTGTAAAGGGTTAAGACTATGGATAAAATTCCTTCGTTTCAAAAAGATCATAATTCTTTGTTGCCGGGACTTTATAAGAGCATGGAGATGCAGGGTGTTACTACCTGGGATCTGCGGTTTAAAAAGCCCAATGCGGGCGACTATGTTACCCCTAAGGCGCTGCACACTACCGAGCATTTGCTTGCCACCGTTCTGAGAAATTCCAATCGTGGGAACGATATAATCTACTTTGGGCCTATGGGATGCAGAACGGGTTATTACCTTTTAACCGTCAATATGAGCTATGAAGAGGTTAAAGCTCTTTTGATTGAAAGCTGTGCGGAGGCATTGAAGCTTGACGAAATTCCCGGCAACAAAAAGGAAGAGTGTGGAAACTATTTAGAACACGATTTACCTCAGGCGAGGCTGGATATCGCTGATTACTTAAAACTGCTTGAAACCCTTTAATACGGAACAATACTTATGATAAAATTCAATAACGGCTGGGACGAGGCGTTAGCTCCTCTGTTTGCAGACGAAAGGTATTTAAAAATACGAGAGTTTTTAAAAAAGGAATACTCTACTCATATTATCTACCCCGACATGTACGATCTGTACAACTGCTTTCGCTTTACCCCCATTGAAAAACTAAAGGTGGTTATATTAGGGCAGGACCCCTACCATGAATACGGTCAGGCACACGGGCTGTGCTTTTCGGTTAAAAAGGGCGTACCCCTCCCCCCTTCGCTGAAGAATATCTATAAAGAGCTGGAGAGCGATCTGGGCGTTATCGAACCCGACTGCGGGGATTTAACCAAGTGGGCCGAACAGGGCGTTCTGCTGCTCAACACCACGCTGACTGTGAGAGAGCATCTGGCAAACAGCCATTCCAAATGCGGTTGGGCCTGGTTTACGGACAGCGTTATTAAGCTTATTTCCGACAAATGCCAAAACGTTGTGTTTATTTTATGGGGCGGCAACGCCAGAAGCAAGGTGCCTTTGATTGACAAATCTAAACACCTTATTATCGAAAGCGCTCACCCTTCACCCCTGTCTGCCTACAACGGATTTTTCGGGAGCAAGTGCTTTTCAAGGACCAATTATTATTTAGCCGTTCACGATAAGACGCCCATTGATTGGCAGTTGTGATAATATTCCACCCATAACGGGTTAAAAAATTGACTAATTAAATGCTTAAGGCGCAACTTTGTTGCGATGAAATCTGCCTAAATTACTGCAACGGCTCAACGTTGATTGAGGTGCGGATTGTTCAGATAATACAGATACCATTACTTAGATTGTTAAGGAGTAAATTAGATGAAATACGTTGTTGTTTTGGGCGACGGCATGGCCGATTGGAAGATGCCGAAGCTTGATAATAAAACTTGTTTAGAGGCTGCGTCTACGCCTACCTTAGACAGGCTTGCACCCCTTTCCGAAGTGGGACTTTGCAAGACCGTACCCGATGGTATGAAACCCGGTAGCGACGTTGCCAATATGTCCGTTTTAGGCTTTAACCCCCACGACTTCTACACGGGCCGTTCGCCTTTGGAGGCCGTGTCTATGGGTATTGAGTTGAGCGCTACAGACGTGACGCTGCGCTGTAACGTTGTAACCCTTTCGGATGAAGAAAACTACGAAGATAAGACCATGGTGGACTACTCGGCAGGCGAGATTAGCACCGCTGAATCCACCGAGCTTATCAACTATTTAAAGGGTTATCTGGACGAGGAGGGTTTTACCTTTTACCCCGGTATATCCTACCGCCACTGCCTTGTTGTAAATAGCGGTGTGACGGGGCATGAGCTTACTCCTCCCCACGATATTTCCGATAGAAAAATTACCGAATATCTGCCCAAGGGCGCCATGGGTGAAAAGTATCTTTCTTTAATGAAGAGGAGCTATGAACTGCTCAAAGACCACCCTGTAAATCTTAAAAGAATTACCGAGGGCAAACGCCCTGCAAATTCCATATGGCTGTGGGGCGAGGGTACTAAACCCGGGCTTGCTCCCTTTGAAAAGGCACACGGGCTGAAGGGCGGAATTATTTCGGCGGTTGACTTGGTTAAAGGTATCGGTATGCTCGCCAATATGTCCGTTATCGAAGTTGAGGGTGCAACGGGCAACTATGACACTAACTTTAAAGGTAAGGCTCAAGCTGCTGTAGACGCCCTGTCAGGCGGGCTTGACTTCGTTTATATTCACATGGAGGCACCCGACGAGTGCGGCCACCACGGAGACCCTGAACATAAAATTTTCTCCATTGAGCAGATTGACAGCGTGGTTATCCCCACGTTGATTGAGGGCTTTGAAAAGGCCGGGGAGGATTATGCGATTTTAGTCACACCCGACCACCCCACTCCCTGCAAGTGCAAAACCCACGTTTCCGAACCCGTACCCTATTTAATCTACACAAATACTAAAAACCTCTCCAACGGGGCAAAGCGCTATACCGAGGACGAGGCTAAAGCTACGGGGCAATACGTGGCGGACGGTTACAAGCTTGTTGACAGGCTGCTGGCCGTTAAGTAATTTAGCTAAAAAAATAATATGGGCGGCAACCGACGGTTGCCGCCCACATTTTTCGTTGGTTGGGGCATATGTTGGGGGTAATTAATAATTTTGCCCTACCCCTGCAATTGTTTTGCCTGCTTTTTGAACATATCGCATGTTTGGTCTATCATCTGCTTTTGGGCGAGGGCGGGTTCGTAATAACCCCTGCTCGTCATCTGTGAAAACAGGCAGTACTGGTTTTCTGCTACAGAGTTTAAATGGCTGGTAAATTCCTTCCTCATACTCTGCGAGCTACCCTCGAACAGTGCGGTTGTATATAGCGACATTAACTGTTTTTCGCTGGTCAGTAAATCGGTTATTGCATCCTTTTCGTTTAACGTGGTATCGCTTTTCGACAGCTTCATATTCTACCCTCCTATCTTGCTCAATAACTGTGCGTAACGCCTTTCGTGGTCGTCGGCAATCTTCGCCATACACTCGGCGAGGTCGGGGTCGGTCAAGGTCCTGGAATAGGCCCTTGCCTTTTTGCAAATCAGTCCCTCGTAGGTGAGGGCGTCGGAAATAAACGTGAGTTCTTTTGATGATAACTGAGTCATTTAAACACCTCCTTTGCTGATTATTGCCATATTTGCGGTGTTTATACATTGACTGCTTTAAAGATTAACAGCTAATATGTAAAGAGGCGTGATAATCACGCCTCTTTTGATTACGCTAAGAGATATTTTAATCGTCCTTTTTATCGGATTTGAAGGCGGAGAACAGGTCTATTTCCTGGCCGCTTTGCCCTTTAATCACCTGATAGTAGGGGTCGGAGGAGAAATCCCTCTCCTTTTCGTAAGTTCCGCCTAAGCTCTCTATTGCATACTTAAGTTCCTGATATTCTGCAAAGGTTATTCCCTCTTCATCTATCTTATCCAACAGATAGGGGAGCGCCCTCTCGTCACAATAAGAGGCAAGATAGCTTGCGTGAATGGATAAATTTTCGTCCGAGGTGCGAAATTCCTTAAGCAGAATTTCAAATATACGCTCGTCCTTGATTACGCAACGGGAGAGTATTTCTAACATGTACTCCTTTTGAATACCCTTTTCGTAATTTTCAAGCGCCTCTTCCTTGACGTCGTCCGCCAGCTCCTTTATGTTGTCTACGCAGATATTGCGGATATCCTCGTCCTCCGACGTTGTGAGCAGGCGCATGTATTCAGGCAGGGCAACCTTGCTTACCCCTATAAGATTAAGGGCATAAGTCAACTCGTCCTCGCTGCCTGAAAGCAGGGGTAATAATAGCTCGTCCATGTCCCTCGCCTCTATCGCATTACAAAGGTACAGGCTGACGGGAATACCGTTTTTTATGTGACTTTTAAGCTGACTTAACAGCTCGCTATCCGTCATGTCGCCATAGAATTGGTTGGGGGATTTGCCTAAGGACTTAATCGTGGTATCGCCAAAACGGGCGTACATACGGGGGACGATATCCTCCCACTCCTTTTCCTTGTACTCCCCTGAGTGCTTCTTTATGTACTCGGAGAGCTTTTCGTCAAACATACCGTCAAAATCGTAAATTTTCATTTTATCACCCTTTATAAAAAACTGTAAATAGTCAGGATATTAAATGCGCTACGTCATCTATATTTGCATTGAAAAACGAACAAATCTGTTCTGATTCAAGATCTCTTTTATCTATATCCGAATAGAGAACTATTCCTGCAGCGAGCGTCGGAATAGAAGTACAGTCTGAAAGTCCCCCCTCTTCCTCCAACTTTTGATACAGCCCCTCTGTTGCGGTTGCAAGCAGGACGGGGTTCTGACTGTCAAACGGGGCAAAACGGGAGAATGCCAGCCCGTACGCACTCAGGAAAATCTTTCTCTTTAATCTGCCTAAGCTTACGGGGGCAAGGGTTATGCACCTGTACAGATTGCATAAAACTATGCCGTACGTCCCACCTTTATTGCGCTGGACAAGTCCGCTCAACAGCTCCAACTTAATGGCGTCGGGCATAAATGCATCTAACAAGATATCCCTTAAGGTATCATCCAAACCGCCCTTTAATGCCGCAAAGGCACCCACGAGCTTTAACTCATCCGCTGAATTGGGATCGCCCTCGTCCATACACCAATGGATTGCAGCCGATAAATCCGTTTCCTTTAAAAGCTTTTGCGCGTTTTTATCGGATAGACGGGTAAAGGCGGTTAATAAGGTAATATTTGCCTCACACTCGGAGCGGGGAAGGCGGTAGAAATATTCTAACTCCTGTCTCTTTTCAAAGGGCTTTTTGCTCTCTTCAAGTACAACGTAGTACCAATAATCGGCAATTACCGCGTTGGGATAGATTGTTAATAAGGTATCAAAAATCTGAATACTCTTTTCGATTTTGTCGCTGTTGTATGCCGAAATAGCCTTGAAAAAGAGGAAGTTACAGTCGTATGCAAACCTGTCGTCCATACGGCAGAAAATGTCGTATGCCTGGGCGTGCAGTTTGTTTTCACAACAGACGGTGGCAATTTTATACAAATCGTCGCTGTCCGTTACGTTCAGATTGATGAGCCTGTAGGCTAACTCCTTGGCCTCTGCCCACTTGTGCTGCTGGGTCTTTACCGCCGAAAGGGTGGTTAATGCATGGACGTTTTCAGGATCTATAGAGAGTATATGAAGGCACTCCCGTTCGGCTTCGTCGTCCCTGTCTGCAATGATGTTACACATCGCTATATAGTTGCGGGCAGTGTTGTACTTCTCGTTGCCCTCGCCAACCTTTTCAAACTCCTTTATGGCACCTTCGAAATCGCTTTCACGCATTAAGTCAATGCCCCTGCTTAGCTCCTCGGAGTAGTCCGCAAGCTTTGCAGGCCAGGCAAAACGCAGGGTAGGTTTTTCCTTGACTAAAAAGGCGTTAATTATCTCCTGCCTGTTTTCGGGGGAGAGTTCGCTCTCCGTCTCCATTAACAGTTTATTATAATAATATGCAGCGTTAGTATCCTGCCCCAACGCCATGTAGCCTACCGCCAGTCCCTCATACGCCTCTGCAAAATCTGCACCGTCACCTGCATAATCGAGGTACTTGAACCAGCCGTTGACACTCTTTTCACTCAAATTCAAATCGTCAAAAATTTCAGCGTACAGCAAATAAGAGTCCTCATCGTTACCATTGAGGACCGCATTCTTATTCAGCATTTTCAACGCCTTTATATATTCATGGTTTTCCATGCTTTCGTCGGCTATGGATATCAGCCTGTCTGCGCTGAAATCTATTGTAGCTGTCTTTTTCATAGCTCAAAAATTTTCTTCTATATCCTTTTCGTCAAATATATAATCGGTGTTGCAGTAGTGGCAATGTACCTTAACCTGCCCCTGCTCTTTACAGATTTTTAACAGCTCTGCCTTACCAACGGAGGCCAATACCCCCTTTATCTTGCTTTGTGAGCAGTTGCATTTGTATTCGGGATAGACTTCTACCACCTCTCCGTTAATGGAGCCTTCAAAGAACCTTTCAACTATCTCTTCCGCCGTATATGCGGGGGAGTTGTTATCCTGAGTGAAATTGTAAAAGGCCTCACCCGCCAGGTCGGTCTCTTCGTCGTCGGCATCGGGCAAAAGCTGCATAATCAGCCCGTTTGCAACCGTGCATCTGCCGCTTTCGTCGATGGTTACTTCAACCTTAACTGCCGTGGGGATCTGCTCGCTCTGCTGGAAGTATTTTGCAAAGGCGTCGGAGACGTCGTCCGAATCAATCTCGCACGTGCCGACAAAGGGTTGGGAATAGCCGTCCTCCCTTACCACTGTAAGGGAACCGCCTTGCAGCGTCTGGGTACAGCTGCCGTCTGCATATCCCCTGACGTGGAGGTCCGCATCCGACGAAACTGAAACGGCACCGTCGCCGTCTTTAGCCTTGACGGTAATGGATACCGCACCGCTATCTGCCTTAATGCCCGATGCAAAGTAGGCGCAACATGTCAATAGACCGCCTAATATTTTTGACGCCGAAGGCGTGGTTGAATGAATTTTTATAGCTTTATTGACAAGCTCCGTCGTCTCCAGCACGGTCACCTGGACGTTGCCCGAAAACGCCAAAAATCTCTTTATCCTATCCATAATTTACCCTTTATATTTCAGGCTCGGCACACAATTAAAGTTTGCCACTTATGCCTGCGAATAATTCACTTTACGCTTTTTAACAAATACTGCGACCATATAATACAATAAAATTATATAGCCGCAGTTATCTTTGTTTTAACAATTACGTTTTACTATTTTTATCAGTTGCCGAGGAGGTTGTTTCTGCTGACCTTCTTCTTGCCCTTCTTCTTATCACCGCTGTTTAACGCCTTTTCCCTTTCGGCAAACATCTTTTCGTACTCAACGTACTTAGCTTCGCCCTTATGCTCTTCGTAGTAGGCGTTAATCTCCCCGCTTATCTTTGCCCTGTCTGCAGCAACTCTTGCAACGTCTTTACGGCCGTAAGCTATTCCTACTTCTTCAACCTCGGTACCGCCTTCGATGGGGCGAAGAGGTCTGCCGACCAGCTCACTCCTTCCCGCAGCGAGAATTTCACGCGCCTGGGCCTTTTCTTCAGCAAGCTTTTCTGCTGCAAGCTGCTTGGGGGTTAAGGTTGCCTTTCTCGCCTCTTCCTCGCTCTTGATTGCAGGGGTTATATACATATCGAACACCCACTGCGTATAGGCGAGCCAACATAAAATGATGAACGAGAAGCCGATGAATATGAAGATGATACAGCCTAATACCAGGAAGAACTGCGAGGTTACGCCTATCCAGAGGAACCATGCGGGGATAAGCGAGAAGCCTATCATAAATATACTTTGAATAATAGTACCGATGAGCAGTATGAAGGAATTTTTCAAAAGGTACTTGAGCTTTACCCTGTAGCTTACTCCGACTGCTATTACCCACATCATATATATGCCTACAAGTACGTTGACGACAATCATGCATACCTGTGCGATAATGGGGCCCGCCTTGGGAGCGCCGAGAGCAATTTGCCATGCCGCCCAATCGGATACGCAGAAGCTGCCGAAAAGGCAGATCATAAACACCATTATGGGGAATACTACGTTGAAGAAGTCAACCTTGATACCCTTGAAATAGTCCTTGACGTGGAACACGCCGTTGGTGTTTAAAATCTTCTTGATTGAATAGCATGCACCGGAAATACCGATTGATGCTATTATGCCTGCTACGACGAGCAGCGATATAAACATTAAATCAGCCGAAAGCGTTATTCCTTCCGCAGAACCTGTCATAGAGGGGGTTATGGGATAGATGCCCAGCGCATTGTTGGAGAAGGGATAAACCAACCCCATCTGGGAAATGTATGCCAACCTGAAATACACTACCGCAATGCCGGGTACGAAGAATAACAGCGTTAACACGTTAATTATTACAAGCTGGACAAAGTTGTTCTTTAAAATATTCCAGGTATCCCCCCACCTGTTGCCCTTGGGCGCATGGGTGCGGACGTAACCTTCTTCTAATTCGTTGCCTTCTAATGAGCTGATGTTCGATTGAGCCATTAATTCAAACTCCTGTAAAACTTATAAACCAATACGTTTTATAGATTGTTACTATAATTATACAGCATAGTTAAATATTTTTCAATTGATTTTAATACCGATTGAAAAAAACTTTGACATTTATATACGGTTGTGTTATCATTACATAGCTAAATAGAGGAGCGGGCGAGCATCAGTATCTTTAGCCTTATCAAGTGAAAGCTTGAACGCTGAATGAAAAAGGGCATCTCCGCCGAAGTCGTATGGCAATTTCTGCCACGGCTGGGCATACGGGCTAATACCCGTGTGACTGTCACTTTACGTGTTGCGCTATTTGCATTAAGGCTTAACCTTACTTTGCGGCGCACACCTTCTGCGCCGTCTTTTTATTTAGTAACAAATTTAACATTTATTTTTAAAGAGGAATAAACTGTATGAAAAAGTATAAAGTCGGCATTATCGGCGCAACCGGTATGGTCGGGCAGCGCTTTGCAACCTTACTTGAAAACCACCCCTGGTTTGAACCCGTCTGCCTTGCGGCAAG
>JBJFAG010000048.1:0-4913 GCA_051887795.1 Candidatus Coproplasma sp.
ACTATTTTAAGGGTGTTATTTATACCTCTCTTTGTGGTATTTTTCTACGTACAATTCAAGGGACACTACTTCGTCTCGCTTGCAGTATTTGCAATAGCAAGTTTTACAGACTATCTCGACGGCCATTTAGCCAGGAAGTATAAGTTAATAACCAATCTTGGTAAGTTTTTAGACCCCGTTGCAGATAAAATTTTGGTATCCGCTGCAATGATTTTAATGCTTACCGTTCCTGAATTTTTTACTGCATATACAGGAGAATGGGCGCTTATTTGTGCAGGTTGTTCAATAGCGTTAATTCTGGCAAGGGAGCTTATGGTTTCAGGCTTCAGAATGGTTGCTGCAAGTGCGGGGCTGGTCATTGCGGCCGATAAAGTTGGTAAGGTAAAGACCGTTAGTCAAATGGTTAGCTTAATTCTTCTGCTCGTTTGGGCGGGGCTATATGAGTTTATTCCTACGCATATCGTTTCACAGATTATTAATTATGCAGGGTTAGGCTTCTTTGCTCTGGCAACTTTATTGACGGTTATTTCCGGTGTTAATTACATTATAAAGAATATTGAAGTATTAAAAAGATGAGTGAAAACCGTAAAGGTATATGTATTGTTTCGCTTGAAAGCAAACGCAACCTTACCTTTGAAAACGTAAGCAAAATTTGCAATGATTTAGCGGGTTGCGGCTATTATGCCGAGAAGATGTCCAGGGTTGCATTTGATAACTCGGAGGAGATTGTCAGGGCGTTTAACGATGCTAAGACCAATTATGAAAACTTAATAATAACCTGTCCATATTCCATGGATAAGGCGGTTAAAAGCTATTTAAGCTCGCTATATAATTCAACGTTTGATGCAATAGGTGTGCTCGAAAAGGATAATTATTCGGTTTTTGTATTCTACTACGATTATGTAAATCGCCTTACTTTTGCCGAAGTTAAGGCTAAATTAGATACAAAGTATGCAATTAATTATGAAAAGTCATACATTCGAGCATGTGTACCTCAGGATGTTTTGGACAAGGCCATTGCCAAGGCTCAAGGCGAGATTGCTTTAAATAACGTTGATGCCTCAATTAACGTAAGGTACGATTACGGCGACTGCAGAATTGAAATTTTGTATTCATCTAAGACGCCTAAGATTTATTTTGATAATATGGTCAGGGGGTTAGTTGAGTCGTTAGGCGAATACGTCTATGCTTTGGAAGATATTTCTTTAGCTGAACAGCTGTTCAGATTGTTAAAGCTTAGAAGGCTTAAAATAAGCATAGCAGAATCGTTTACGGGCGGTGGCGTAGGCAAAAGCTTGGTAGACGTGCCTGGCGTTTCCGAGGTCTATTTTGAGGGGCTGAATACCTATTCAAACGAAGCTAAAATGTCCCGCCTCGGTGTATCGGAAATGACGTTGAAACAGCATGGAGCGGTGTCTGCTGAGACTGCTTATGAGATGGCGGAAGGGTTGATTAAAACAGGTAATTGCCAACTTTCTATTTCAACTACAGGCATAGCAGGACCCAAATCGGATAACACGTCTAAACCCGTAGGACTTGCCTATATCGGTATAGGGCTGGGCGAAGATATATCCGTATATAAATTTAATTTTAAAGGCGATAGGGATACAATCTCCCGAACGGCTATAAATCAGGCACTTTTTCTTGCTTATAAACGGATAAAGTGACGTTAAATTTTGAAAAAAATAACAGGAGATACATATATGAACGACGACAAATTAAAGGCATTAAATTCCACTATTGCAATGATTGAGAAGCAATACGGCAAGGGTGCTATTATGAGGCTTGGCAACGATAACGTCAATACCGAGCTTGAAGTTATCCCTACCGGTTGCCTTTCTCTCGACCTTGCATTAGGCGTAGGCGGTGTACCCAGAGGCAGGATTTTGGAGATTTTCGGACCTGAATCTTCAGGTAAAACTACCGTTGCACTGCATATTATTGCCCAGGCGCAGAAGGCTGGCGGTGTTGCCGCATTCATTGATGCAGAGCATGCGCTTGACGCTGTTTATGCAAAGGCGCTTGGAGTTAAGACTGACGAGCTGTATATCTCTCAGCCCGATACCGGTGAACAGGCGCTTGACATCTGCGAATCCCTCGTTCGTTCAAGTGCTATCGACGTCATTGTTATCGACTCAGTTGCGGCATTAACGCCTAAAGCAGAAATAGAGGGAGATATGGGTGACTCCCACGTGGGTCTTTTGGCAAGGCTTATGTCACAGGCACTCAGAAAGTTAACAGCAATAACCAGCCGTTCCAAGACCTGTGTAATATTTATTAACCAGCTGCGTGAAAAGGTAGGCGTTATGTTCGGTAACCCCGAAACCACCCCCGGCGGTAAGGCTTTGAAGTACTTCTCATCTGTAAGACTTGATATAAGAAAGGCAGACGCTCTTAAAACAGACGGTGATATTATAGGTAACAGGGCAAAGGCGAAGGTTGTTAAAAACAAGGTTGCTCCTCCTTTCAAGGTGGCAGAATTTGATATAATCTACGGCCAGGGAATTTCAAGAGAGGGCTGTATTATCGACCTTGGTATCGAGTATGGTATACTTACAAAGAGCGGTGCCTGGTTCAGCTATAATGAAGAGAAGGTTGCGAACGGCAGGGAGAAGATGAGGGATTATCTCAAGGCTAACCCTGCAGTGCTGGAGGAAATTGAAAAGAAGATAAGGGAGGCGCATGCGGCTGCCCTTAACAGCTCTTCAAACGACTGATTTATATGAGATACGGTTTTGTTAAAGTCTGTACTGCAACCCCCAAAATCAAGGTTGCAGACGTAGAATACAACGTTAATAATATTATTTCTGCAATTGTTGAAAGCAGCAATAACGGAAGCCAGATAACCGTTTTCCCCGAACTATGTTTAAGTGGTTATACGTGCGGAGATCTGTTCAATCAGACCACGCTTTTAAAGGGTGTTGAAGATGGGCTTTATCGCATTAAAAAGGCAACCGAGGGTATTAAAACTCTCGTAATAGTTGGCGCGCCTTTGCGCTATTCAGACAGGCTATATAACTGTGCAGTTGTCATATCCGATGGTGAAATCAAGGGTGTAGTACCTAAAACCTTTATTCCTAACTACGGCGAGTTTTACGAAAAACGCCACTTTTCGGAAGGCTTTGAGGAGTGTGAACTCATTGAACTTTGCGGCGACCCCGTCTTTATAGGAACCAACCTGTTATTTACAGCGCAGAATAATCCCGACCTTGTAGTCGGCATTGAGATTTGTGAAGATTTATGGGCTCCTAAATCGCCTTCTATAAGGGCAACGCAGGCAGGGGCTAAGATAATTGTAAATCTATCCTGCTCTGATGAAACCGTCGGTAAAGCTGAGTACAGAAGAAGTCTAGTAAAAGTGCAGTCAGCAAAGCTTATTTGCGGCTATATCTACTGCGATGCAGGCGACGGAGAGAGTACCACCGATATGGTATTTTCAGGCCATAACCTGATATGCGAAAACGGCAAAACCATAGCTGAAAGCAAGCTGTTTGATAACGGCTTAACTTACGGTGAAATAGACGTTGAACTGCTCTCATCGGAAAGGCGCAGAATGTCAAGCACCTACTTTGCCTTAGAGAGGGAGGACAGCTCGCTTTGGAATAACGTCTGGTTCAGTCAGGCAGAAGGCGTTAAAGAGATTGACAGGCAGTTTGACGCAATGCCCTTTGTTCCTTCAGACAGCAGCGCTCTGTATGAGAGGGCTAAACTTATCTTGAATATTCAGACCAAGGGGCTTGAAAAGCGTTTGTTGCACACTGGTGCAAAGACTGCGGTTATCGGTGTTTCGGGCGGGCTTGACTCATCGTTGGCGCTGCTGATAATCCGCAGGGCGTTTATAAATCTTGGCTTACCCCTTAAAAATATTATTGCCATAACCATGCCCGGTTTTGGTACTACTGACAGGACTAAGGACAATTCTTTAAAACTCATAGAGTTAATCGGAGCAACGGGTAAAATAATACCCATTGGCGATAGTGTTTTACAGCATTTTAAAGATATTGGCCATTCTCCCGATAATCGAGACGTAACTTATGAAAACGCCCAGGCGAGAACGCGAACTTTAATTTTAATGGACGTGGCAAATCAAACAGGCGGGCTTGTTATAGGAACGGGTGATTTAAGTGAGCTTGCCCTCGGCTGGGCAACTTATAACGGCGACCATATGTCTATGTATGGAGTAAACGGCTCTGTTCCTAAGACTTTGGTAAAATATCTCGTCCGTGCTGAGGCAGATGCAATCGGCGGGGAGCTTGCTCAGACTTTATACGACGTTCTCGGTACTGACATAAGTCCCGAATTGCTGCCCCCTGACGAGAAGGGAAATATCGCTCAAAAGACCGAGGATTTGGTTGGCCCTTACGAACTTCACGACTTCTATTTATACAACGCGCTCCGCTGGGGATTTGAACCTGAAAAAATTAAATTTATGGCTATAAAAGCCTTTGAAGGCAAGTACTCGGAAGAGGTTATAGTCAAGTGGCTTAAGACCTTCTACAGGCGCTTCTTTGCGCAGCAATTTAAGCGTTCGTGTCTGCCTGACGGCGTTAAGGTCGGTTCTATTGCTCTCTCTCCGAGGGGCGATTGGAGAATGCCCTCCGACGCAGTTGCAGCACTATGGCTGAAGTGGGCCAACGAATAATTACAAATATTGATTAGTTTTATAAAAAACCGCAACATGTTGCGGTTTTTTATATTATGAAGTGACGAAAATTAACAAATAAATTGACAAATTATAACCCTTAGTGTATAATATCTTATGGTATATAAAAAGGCGCATTTTACAAAAAATTAATCGCTTTAATATATATAAAATTTTATCAGGAGGTTTAAGAAATGTTAAACATTAACTTAAGCTCCCTGTTTCTTGCTTCCGACGGGCTTTTAATCGGTTTAAGCGTCGGGTTAGGTGT
>JBJFAG010000049.1:0-4885 GCA_051887795.1 Candidatus Coproplasma sp.
AGCGGTTGCATTTGCGGCAAAAAGCGGCGTAGGCAAGAGTACGCATATTGCGCTTTGGCTCAAGAACTTTGACGACTGCAAGGTGTTGAACGGCGATAAGCCATTTCTGCACTATGACGGGCAAGGATTTACGGCGTACGGGTCCCCCTGGCAGGGCAAGGAGAACGCCGGTTATAACGGCAAAGCACCGCTTAAAGCAGTTGTTTTTTTAAAACGTGGGGAAAAAAACGAAATGAGGCGAATGACGGCAGACGAGGCATTCACCAAAATGTTTTTACAGGTGTCATTCCCCAAGGAAATTGAACATAAATTAAAGCTTACAGAGCTGTTGCATAAACTTTCCCAAAAGGTTGAATGCTATGAGCTAAGCTGTAATATAAGTGACGAAGCCGCAAAAGTGGCGAGAAAGGAGTTAAAATTATGAAGATTAAAAAGGGGTTTATTTTAAAAGAGCTTGACGGGCAGGTCGTAGCTATTCCCGTTGGCAGCGACTTTTCAGGCGTTGTTAAGATGAACGAGATCGCCGCATTTTTGTGGAATAAGTTGGAGAACGGCGCAAGCGAGGAAGAGCTTGTAAAGGCCGTTTTAAGCGAGTATGACGCAACCGAGGAGCAGGCTAAGTCTGCCGTTAAAAACACGGTTGAGCTGTTAAAGAAAAACGGATTTATCGAGGAGTGATATGGGCGAAAATTTAGCCTTATCGCCGAGGGAGGATATCGAGCAAAACGGCTACCATATAACCAAGGTGACGGGCGTGAGCATGCTCCCCCTACTTAGGCAGGGAAAGGACACGGTGATGATAGTCAAGGGCTTGCCGAAAAAGGGCGACGTTGCGCTGTACGAGGGCGTAGACGGCAGGGTTTGCATTCTGCACCGAGTGCTTAAGATTAAGGGCGAAATTTACGTTATGAGGGGCGACAACTGCGTAGCTAAGGAGTTTGTGCCAAAGGATAAGATTTTGGGCGTGTTGGAGCGGATTTGGCGAAACGGCAAGGAGATTGAAGTCGGGCGCAGTTTCGGCTATAAATGCTACTCCCTCTTCTGGAAGCTGACGGCGTTTATTAGAATACCCTATAAAAAAGTAAAAGGTAAAATTGCAAGAATAATAAAGAGAAAATCGGTTTGAAAAATTTTTCAAACCGATTTTTATTTTTAAATGTGCCAAAATAAAACCAAAAAATTAGTGTCCCATAAATTCTCCGCCATCTACCAAACCGCCGGGGAGCTTAGTTCCGCTTGCCGTTATAACGTCTTTATTTTCAAAGTATACGACCACAAACTCGGGTTCGACAAAAAGTTTTTTATTTTCCATAACTACCTCCTTTACCGCAAGTAAAAATGATAAATCAACTATTAGCAAACATTTTTACAATAAATTTTTAATATTTTATCACCTGAAGTTAATTCTGTAAATATGAACTTAACCTACAATAATTATTGCATATATATACATATTTGCTGTCCAATTCAAATCATAAGTTTCACCGTTTTCCGCGGTTGTAGTATAGCTAAATAATGCAGAATATAACGAATTAACAGAATCATAATCAGAGGTAACACCATTAAAAGTTATGCCTGTTTTTCCGCTATGGTTAGCACCAAACGCAACGTAAACAGTTTGCCCTGCCTTCAAAACCACTTTAGCAGCAAGCCCATCACCGTTAGCCCTTAAAGCCTTAGTATAAGTTTTAACTTCACCGTTTATTGTATTAGACCAACTTGCATCAGATTTAGAATCATATTTAGAATTATCACCTGCCGTCATATTTATAACGCCGTCATCATAACTGCTTGTCAAAGTTATAACTCCGCTACCGCCATCGACAGAATATTCAACTACAGTTCCAGCCACAGGAGTTTCAGCGCCGTCGGTTTCGCCGTCGGATGTACCGTCATTAACTAAACCGACTGTATCAACGTTTATGTAGTAAAGCAAAGACTCATAATCACCCTTTAGAATTTCATGGTTACCGGCAGCTAAATCAACAGTTACTATACCGCCGACAGTATCTACTTGATATTGTGTACTATCGACGCAAATGGTACCGACTTTATTATCTCTTCCTGCTAATAATAAAGTTAATCTTGCGGGTTTAGTTAAATTGAATGATATACTTGAAGTAGCTAAATTTAATGCACAAGCGTACTCAATATTATCATAGGTTAATGAAGTGCTTGAAGTTGAACCAATAATTTGAAAATAATCAGACGAAGTTGACTCATCAGCGAAATCTTTATAGTAGCTCTTTAAAACTGCAAGCTCTGCAGTATTTTCACCAACCACTGAAGTTGCAACTTCGGCTAATATAAACATAGGCTGAGCTGTACCGTTATCGGTTGCATTAGTCATTGTATAATCAGAAGCATAAATAATTTCAGAGTTTGTTTCACTCGTCTTAACAGTTAACGAGCTGTAAGCAACGTTTGACAAACCTACAGTTTTACCGTTATAGTAATTTTCACCAATCTTATAGCCAACCTTAATATCCGTAACCTTTGCCGCGTCAGAGTTATCAATTACTGATAAAAATAGAGTATAAACCCCGTCTAAAGACCTAATTGACATATAATCTGTTACGTCAATGGAAGTACCCGCCACATCAGTAACCATCTCTGTTGCCTTTGCCGATTCTTCTGCGAAAGCCGTAAGGTTATAGGTACCCTTAAAGCCGAAGTTATCATTTGATTTAGTGATTGCATACGTGCCTACGCAAAGCGCAGACGCAAGAATCGCAGTCGCAGTAATTGAGGCAATTAATTTGCTTGTCTTTATCTTCATAACGTAATATTAAAAGCAATGCACGCTATTAAATATGCGTGCAATGACAAATATTATTGCTCCTTAAAACATTTTACTTTGCTAATTATATCATTATTTAACAGATAATGTCAACAATTAATCTTTGTATGCGACAAGCTGCACAATATTTCGGCATTATTTGTATTTTAAATTCCCTATTGTTTGAAAGGTGAATAAGGGTTTTTATAATGTTCAAACTCTATCGTCACAGGCTTTATGCCCGTGACACTTTCCCTATTCTTTAGGGAAAGCTAAATTAAGGTAAAAAATAACGGCGGTGCTTTCGCCCCGCCGCTTTGTTGATTTAATTAATTACATTTTAAGATACAGGAGTTGCAACAACCACAATTTTGGCTATACGGCTATTACCACCAGTCTGATAAATTGTATAAGTACCTGAACTAAGATTAGACCAGATACAAGCTGTACTAAAATTAACTTTTCCATCTGCTGTATTTTGAGCATCCCCAATTGCAGTATCATTAGAATTTAAAGTATATGTTCTAGTACCGGATTCACCACTTGAACCAGCCCATATATTTATAGTATAAGTGTAACCTTCAGCTAATGTAAAGCTTAAAATATTCATATTCTTACCAACAGTAGTCTCTACAACTTTATCAGAATATTCAACACCTTCAAGCGTAAAAGTCGTACCAGATGATGCACTCTTAGTAGCCAAACGACCTAATGTAGTTATAGTTACTTCTTTACCATCAGATTGCGCAATTTGAGCATCTGCATCAAAAGCAGAATTAGTATACACTGTAAGGGTTACATTTTCACTCTTCTTTTCACCGGTAATCGTAAGTGCAGGAGTTTCTTCAATATTGCCTTCAACTTCTGCAATTACAAGCTTAGCGGTTGAAATTTTAGTAAAATCTTCTGCAAGTTCTGCCGCTGTTGCGGTTGCAGTAGGCGTTTCCTCATTGCCCGTTTTTACAGTTAATGAGCTGTAAACAACGTTAGATAAGCCAGAAGTTTGACCATTGTATGTATTTCCGCCAACAGTATAGCCAACATTTATATCAGCAAGTGCAGTCATATCGTCAGTATCTACAACAGTAACAAAAAGCGTATAGTCATTATTGGTTGACGTAAGAGTTAAAGTTGAAGTTGTATCAATAGATACACCTGCTACAGTAATAGTTGATTCAGAAGCTTGTTCAGCTGCAAAAGCGGTAAGGTCATAAGTACCCTTAAAGCCGAAGTCGTTATTTGAGTTGCTTATAGCGTATGTGCCAATGCCGAGCGCAGAGCCGAGCAACGCCGTTGCCGTGATTGCGGCAATTAATTTCCTTGTCTTTATTTTCATGATTTTCCCTCAAAAAATTTTCTATTGTTTTATACGTTTCCCTGGAAATTTCCGCCATCTACTAACCCACCGGGAAGCGTGGGTTTTGTAGGCTCCTCTTCAGAAGGTGTATCCTCGGAAGGATTATCTTCGGAAGGATTATCCTCGGAAGGGTTATCATCAGAAGGATTATCTTCGGAAGGATTATCCTCGGAAGGGGTTCCTTCACCAGGTTCCTCCTCGGAAGGATCTTCTTCGGAAGGCTGCTCCTCCACTATATCGGAAGGGTCGCCACCCGTAGCGGAATTGTTCGGCTGACTACATGCCACTGCAAAGGCAAAAGGCGCCATGGCAAGCAAAACTGCAATCAGTCTTAAAAACTTCTTCTTCATTCCTGCGATTCCTTAATTAAACACCAATATTAAAGAAATCTTTGATGCTGTTAACGTCGTAAATACCAGAAGAATTAAGAGAAGCCGTAATAACGTCTTTTTCGTCAAAACGAACTACCTCCACCTCGGGTTCAACAAAGAGTTTTTTCTTTTCCATAACTATCTCCTTATCATTTTTTTGGGAAATCAAAGACAAAAAACAACATCAGGCGCTTGAAATATCAAGCGCCTAATGGCATATGCCATTGGTCACCCGTGCTATAAATCATTCTTATGTAATATATTATCATAAACCGTGTATATTGTCAACAATAATTTATAAAATTTTGAAATTATATACAATTTTTCGCCATTATATTTCATTATTTTATGTGAAATAGTTGTAAATTTATTTTAATT
>JBJFAG010000050.1:0-4883 GCA_051887795.1 Candidatus Coproplasma sp.
TCGCCATTGCATTGAGCTTTTTAATATTAACCTTAGTTCTCTCCATAATATCCCCCATTCAATTAAACCTTAGTCACCCCGTCCCAGAGTACAATCTCGTCCCTTTCAAGCGTGGGTTTAACGAGTATTATACGCTGGTTGGAAGAACCCCTGAAACGGAGATTTAAATCCTTCTTCTCCTCCACAAACCTGCCGTCAACCAACACGTCCAGGGTGTTCAGAATGTCCATTACGTCGGCCATATCCCCCTTCTTACCCGCTAAAAGCTCGGCGTCTAAGTCATAGCCTGTAAAGCACCAGAGCGACTTATCGGGGTAAGCGGCACGCAGTCTCTTCATAAACGGTGCCAGCACTTTGGAGTTTTCGGGCTCGAACGGGTCGCCCCCTAAAAGGGTAAAGCCGCTGATATAGTCGGGCTCCAACCCCTTAACAATGCTGTCCTCAACCTCTTTGGTAAAGGGTTGGCCGTAGTCAAAATCCCACGTCTCCTTATTAAAACAGCCCTTGCAGCAATTTCTGCAGCCCGAAACGTAGAGCGAAACCCTCACGCCGGGACCGTTGGATATATCATACCATTTTATCGTGGCATAGTTCATAATAATTCCCCCTTGTACAAATTACGCCGTGGCGGTTATGCCACGGCGATTTACCGCTTTATTAAAGGTGTAATACCCTTGATTTGATTTCCTTAGTCTTACCAACGTTCCAGAAGTTTTCGCCGAGGTATCCGCAGGTACGGCGGGTAACGTTCATTTTACGGTGGTCCTTATTGTGGCACATAGGGCATTCCCACTCGCCGTCGTCGTTGATTATTATCTCACCGTCAAAGCCGCATACCTGGCAGTAGTCGGATTTGGTGTTGAACTCTGCATACTGGATATTGTCGTAGATAAACCTTACGACCGTCTCCATAGCGTCAAGGTTCTGCCTCATATTGGGAATTTCAACGTAGGAGATAGCGCCGCCCGAAGATATCTTCTGGAACTGACTCTCGAACTTGAACTTGGTGAAAGCGTCTATCTTTTCACGCACGTCTACGTGGTAGCTGTTGGTGTAGTAGCCCTTGTCGGTTACGTCCTCGATAGTGCCGTACTTCTCCTTGTCTATCCTTGCAAAGCGGTAGCAGAGCGATTCGGCAGGGGTACCGTAGAGTGCAAAGCCCAGGCCCGTCTCCTTCTTCCACTTGTCGCAAGCGGCACGCAGAGTCTGCATAACTTTTACGGCAAACTCCTGTCCTTCCTCGGTGGTATGGCTACAGCCCTTAACCAGCTTGGTAACCTCATAGAGGCCTATATATCCCAAAGATAATGTAGAATAACCGCCGTGCAGGTACTTATCGATCGTCTCACCGGGCTTTAATCTTGCGATTGCACCGTACTGCCAATGCACGGGGGAGACGTCGCTGGTTACACCCTCCAACGCACGGTGACGGCACATCAACGCCTCGTAGCAGAGGTTTAATCTCTCGTCCAAAATCTGCCAGAACTTTTCCTCGTCGCCCTTTGCTAAGATACCGCACTGGGGAAGGTTAATGGATACGACGCCCTGGTTGAACCTGCCTTCAAACTTATACTCACCGTTTTCATCCTTCCATGCAGAGAGGAATGAACGGCAACCCATGGGTGCAAACACGTTGCCCTCGTAGTTCTCCCTCATCTTCTTTGCAGAGATATAGTCGGGGTACATACGCTTGGAAGAGCATTTAACTGCAAGCTTTGTCAAATAGTCGTACTTGCCGCCCTTCAAGCAGTTGTTCTCGTCCAATACGTAAACGAGCTTGGGGAAAGCAGGGGTTACGTAGACGCCCACTTCGTTCTTAATACCCTGATAACGCTGTTTTAATATCTCTTCGATAATCATAGCGTTCTCTTCGATATACTCGTCGGTCTCGTCAAGGTACATAAACAGGGTTACGAAAGGCGACTGCCCGTTGGTAGTCATTAAGGTGTTAATCTGATACTGAATGGTCTGCACGCCTGCCTTTAACGCCTCTTTTACACGCATATCGACGATTTTTTCTTTTGCGTCTTCTGAAAGCTCGTCGCCGAACTGCTCGTCGATCTGGGCACGGTACTTGTCCGCTGAACGGCGGAGATACTTGCCGAGATGAGCGACGTTAACCGACTGACCGCCGTACTGCGATGAAGCGACGGACGCGATAATCTGGGTGGTTATGGTGCAGGCCGTCTGGAAGGACTTGGGGCTTTCAATGAGTTTACCGTTTATTACGGTACCGTTGTCGAGCATGTCCTTGATATTGACAAGACAGCAGTTAAAAATGGGCTGCAGGAAATAGTCCGCATCGTGGAAGTGAAGCACGCCGTCGTCGTGAGCTTTGGAGATATGTTCAGGTAAAAGTATTCTCTTAGTTAAATCCTTGGAGACTTCACCTGCAATCAAATCCCTCTGGGTGGACGCAGTGCGGGCGTTCTTATTGGAGTTCTCCTCCATAACGTCCTTGTTGGCGTTTCTGATGAGTGAAAGAATACTCTCGTCGGTGGTGTTGGCCTTTCTTACCAATGCACGCTGATATCTGTACAGAATATAGGCCTTCATAAGCTGGAACTTCTGCAATTCCATCAGCTTTTCTTCCACCATATCCTGGATATCTTCAACGAGTACCCTTGCACGGTGATGGCTGGAGATATCGTCTACAATGGCCTCTATCTGCTCTGCAGTAATCCTGTCTACAGGCTCGACTGCCTCGTTAGCCTTACCGATAGCCTTGACGATTTTTGATCTGTCGAAATCTACAACCGAATTGTCTCTTTTAATAACTTTCATACTTTTCCCCTTTTGCATATTCTTACCAATTATGCGGAACATCTCCATAATAACATATATATTGTTGAATGTCAACAGTTAAAACACAATATATTGTATTAAGTTTACTTATACATGCAAACCCTGCTAAACCTGCAAAAATTACCGATTTAAGGCAAAAACACGGTATTTACCGGGCGCAACGGGTATTATTATATGACTGTACCCCCCTGATTGTCAACTAAACAGACACAATATATTGTGTGAAAGTTTTTAACATTATTACAAGATATAGTAGTAAAAATCCCCGAAAACGCTTACAGAGTAAGGGTTTTCGGGGATATGAAAGCAAATCAGATGAACAAATTTAGTTTTGAAACGTCCAGCTGCCATTCCCTTCGGCTTCTCTCACGGTGGACGGCGGTCGCCTCGCCGAGGGCTTTTCTGTAGTCCGCATAGCTGCAACAATTTACCTTCATAAAATGTTCGCTCGCCTCTTTTTCATTGCCGACAAGCTGCGTCCTGCCGATATGAATAACTTCGTGACAGGGTCTGCAGACTGCAATAATATTCTCCAAGCTCTGCACGCCCTTCTCGTCGTCGTAGCTCCACCTCTCGTGCGCCTCCAGCCTGGTTGTGGGGCAACCGCAGATCATACACTTGCCGCCCGCCCTGGCGTACGCCTTTTTACGTAAGACGTCCCACACCTCTTTGGGGAGCGCCGAACGCAGATTTGAACACCAGCAGCTTTCGGGTACCAATTCAAAATTAAGCTTATATTCCATAATTATATATCAGCCCCTAATTTCTTATTTATCCTGTTTAACCTCTCACCCGTTACCGAAGAGTAGTTGATGACGGCAACGTTACTGTATTTTTCCGTATCGGTAAAGAGGTAGTCGGAGAGGCATTTGACGTTTATGCCGTACTCCTCCGCCTTGGCCTTAATGTCCCCGTCGCTTTTAAAATCGGGCAGCTTCAAAGTCAGGTGCAGCCCGCCGCCCGTTTCGATTATCTGCTTTTCGAAGGGCAGTCGGTCAATCAGGGAGATTAACTCCCCCCTTATCCCGCGGTAGTAGTTTTTTAACCTGTTTACGTGCCTTTCAAAATAACCGCCGTCAAGCATAGCGGCAAGGGTTAGCTGTTCGAACAGCGGTACGACGTTGGCCGTCTGGGAGTAGAGCTGCAGATAGACGTCGTAGAGATTGGGGGGTAACACCATATACCCCATTCTCATAGAGGGCGCCAGCGTTTTGGAAAAGGTGTTTAAATATATAACCCTCTCCCCGTTCATTGCCGCCATGGTCTGCAACGGCTTGCCCCATAGCCTGAACTCCGAATCGTAGTCGTCCTCAATGATATATGCGTTATTGCTCTGCGCCCAGGAGATGAGGCGAGAGCGGTTGGACACGGGTATGACTGCCCCCGTCGGGTACTGATGGGCAGGGGATATGTGCAGAGCGCAGGCGTTGGATTTCTCCACCTCTTCGATATTTACGCCACGCTCTTCAACGTCGATATAAAGGCACCTGGCCCCGTTTAAGCGGTAGGTGTTTGGTACCCTGCCGTAGCCGGGATTTTCAACGGCGTAGGGCTTATCCCTGCCCAACAGCTGAACTATTACCCCGTACAGATACTCCGCACCCGCACCCACGACGATATATCTCGGGTCGACCTTGAACCCCCTGAACCTGAAAAGGTATGCGGCGATTGCAGCCTTAAGCCTGGGCGAACCGTCGCACGGCACCCTCTCCAGAAGGTGTTCGCCCTCTTCCGAAAGGGTCTTTCTCATAAGCGAGGCCCACACCGAAAAGGGGAAAAGCTCAGCAGGGGCCCTGCCCGTGGTTAAATCCAGGTCGTACTTGATTTTGGGCCGTTCCTCCCTGACGGGTATTACGGGGTCCGCACTCTCCCCCACGTTGACTTCCGCAACGAAGTAGCCCCGCCTCTCCTCAGAGATGATATAGCCCTCTGCAAGCAGCTGTTCGTATGCGTTCTGAACGGTTATTACGCTCACCGCTAAATGTTCGGCCAAGGTACGCTTACCGGGCAGGCGCTCCCCCGCAGACAGCACCCCGTGCAGAATATCCTCCCTTATATTATAATATAGGGAATAGTAT
>JBJFAG010000051.1:0-4840 GCA_051887795.1 Candidatus Coproplasma sp.
GATTTGTTTACCCTGTAGAACAGCCCGTTGAACCAGGCGCCGAACCACTCGATTTTACCTAAAAAGCACATAATCAAACTGCCTAAATTGCTTTTAAGGTATTCCCTTTCGCCCTCCGCAATCTTCTTTGCAGAGGACTTTGCCATCTCGATAGAGTACAGATACATCTGCTTAGCCAGCCCCTCGGGATAGCGGAACATTATATTGTAGGGCATAAGGTAGTGCTTTTCGTAAGTCAGGTTATACCCCTTCCTCTTTAAATAACGCTTTGCGGCGTTGGACGAGGAGTTGTTGACAGAAAAGGGTTCCCCGCTGCTCTTTACAATAAACGCCTGTTGGCCCCGCTCGGCTTTGGGTAAAAGTTTAACAAACTTATTGAAAAGCCGGGGGGCGTTGAACGCATGGCCCGGATAGGCTAAGCCTATAAGATCATAGTCGTTGGGGTTGGGGAACTGCCTGTCCTTCCAGGCGGCATAGGTTATTGCAAATACTTCGCCCTCGTAGCCGTAAGCCGTCAACTCGGACAAGATCATTTTGCATACTCTGTTAGTGTTCCCCGTACCCGAAAAACAATAAATAATACACTTATTCATAGGTTTATATTTGTGTTGTGAATTATTAAAAATTCAGCCCATATCTGGGTATGAGTAAAGCCCGTCTCTCTTTATAGAAGCGAGCAAGACAAGGCGTGTGAGTACCACCGACAGGAGCGTACACAGACGTACGTGACTGAGGCGGAGCGGAACACAACGCCGTATTGCGACGCTTATATGAAATAGACCCAGCTCATCTCTCTTTATAGAAGCGAGCAAGACAAGGAAGGCGAGGCTTTTCGACGGGGAGTTTACATAGACGTAAATGACCCGAGAAAAACGTAGCCTGACGCCGTATTGCGACGCTTATATGAAGAGAATATTACTTAAATTCGCCGGGGGCATAGCAAGCCTTTCCGGTTTCCACTATCGCCTCTTCTACCCCGCCACGGCCTATGTGGAGTTCGGCATAGGTTGCGGCTATCTCCTCTTCGGGATAATAGAAGTAATCGGTCTGAATGTCGAGCATTACGTGCTTATAGTCAAGGCCGTGATGCAACCCCTTCTTCTTGTCTGCCTTAGCCATCATATTCGCACCCATTGCGCAGAGTTTGCGAGGGGGGTTCCAGATCTTTCTGGGCTGCCCCTGTATGCCGATTAACATATTGTCAAGCATCCAGTTGAAGTCGTGATTTTCATCGCCGATTGCATAGCTCTTTCCGCCCTGGCCGTACTCTATCGCACCGACGAGCGCCTCGCCGATGTGCCTGGTGGTAGTCATAACCGAACCGCCCTTGGGGAACATAATGGTCTTTTTGCCGTTTACGAAGTTGTCTAAAAATACCGCTCTCCATAAGGGCGCCCTATGAGGGCAGGTACCGAAGATGTAGGGCAGTTCCATAATGCAGACGTCAAGCTTGGGCAAGCCGTCCCTCTCCTCTACAGCTTCCTTTAACAAAAGCTCCGCCTGTTCCTTTCTTACCTTTATGTAGGGGTGAATTTCAGCAAGCTTTTTCTCAGGCCACTTCCTGTCGAAGTAGAGGAAGTAAGAGCTGCAGACAGCAGCCTTTTTAATACCTGCATCCCTTGCGGCACGGAAAACCTTTGCACAGTGGTCAACCAGCCTGAGTTTAAAGAACTCGTAGGCGGGTTCTGCAGGGGTAATTCTGTCATCGGGCCCTACCGCATAAATCATGGCGTCGTAGCCTTTGAATATTTCAGCAAGCTCTTTTTGGCTAAGCTCGAAAACGTCGCCCTCTATTCTTTTAATCTGCTCAGGATACCAACCGTCCATAGGTACGTCGGGAATGGCAAGCGAGGTAACCTCATACCCCCTCTCCAACGCGACGTTAGCAGCCTCGTGGCCCAAAAGCCCCGTTCCGCCGACAATCATTAGTTTCATAAATTATCTCCGTTATTTATATTTTTTTGTTTAACCTATTTTACAACATTTGTTATATAAAAGCAATACATTTCGTTTAATAATTATTAATACTTTATTGATTTAGCCTGATAAAGTTTAAAAAAGTGTGAAATATTTATAAAGCTGTTTAAAATGCAAAAATTAGCTTTATAATTTTAGTGAACAAAAGTTTTGACCAGGAGGTATCAGTAGTAATTATGGATGCTGAGAAATACACGAAAAACAGCTTACAGGCGTTAAACTCTGCGGAGAGTATCGCAGACAGTCACGGCAATGGTCAGCTTATGGGCGTACACCTTTTATGTGCGCTGCTCGATAGCGACGGGCTGATATTCCGTATGCTTACCCGTATGGGTATAGACGCACAAAAACTTAAAAACGACTGCGACGACGAGATAGACAGATTGCCCAAGGTATTCGGGCAGAGCGGCGTATACATTTCGGGCGAGGTAAACAAGGTCTTTACCTCCGCGGAGAGGCTTGCCGCTTCTATGAAGGATGAATACGTATCGGTTGAACACCTGTTTTTAACACTGTTCGACTGCGGCGGTGACACCGTTAAAAAACTGTTTGAACGCTTTAACGTAACCAAACAGGCATTTTTGGTTGAGCTTAAAAAGGTGCGGGGCAACACTAACGTTAAAACCGATAACCCCGAAGATACCTACGAGGCTCTTGAAAAGTACGGGAGCGATTTGACCGCCGCCGCCAGAAAACACAAGCTGGAACCCGTCATCGGCAGGGATGAGGAGATAAGAAACGTTATACGTATCCTCTCCAGAAAGACTAAGAATAACCCCGTTCTCATAGGTGAACCGGGCGTTGGTAAAACCGCCATTGCCGAAGGACTTGCCCAGCGAATTGTAAAGGGCGACGTGCCTGAAGGGTTAAAGGACAAGACGCTCTTCGCCTTGGATATGGGCGCGTTGGTTGCCGGCGCCAAGTACAGGGGTGAGTTTGAAGAGAGATTAAAAGCCGTTCTTTCGGAAGTTGCAAAGTCGGAGGGCAGAATACTGCTCTTTATCGACGAGCTGCACACAATCGTAGGTGCGGGTAAGAGCGACGGTGCAATGGACGCAGGCAATCTGTTAAAGCCCATGCTTGCAAGGGGTGAGCTGCACTGCATCGGTGCAACCACTTTAGACGAGTACAGAAAGTACATTGAAAAGGACGCCGCTTTGGCAAGGCGTTTCCAGCCCGTTACCGTAAACGAACCCACCGTAGAGGATACTATTTCAATATTAAGGGGCCTGAAAGAGAGGTTTGAAATATTCCACGGCGTGCGTATTCACGACGACGCGTTAGTCGCCGCCGCTACCCTTTCAAACAGGTATATTACCGACCGTTTCCTGCCCGACAAGGCCATAGACCTGGTTGACGAAGCGGCCGCAATGCTTAGAACCGAAATTGACTCCATGCCCACGGATATGGACGCTTTGAACAGGAAGATTATCCAGCTTGAGATTGAGGAAAAGGCGTTATCCAAGGAAAAGGACAACATCTCGCTCTCCCGCCTTGAGGCGCTGAAAAAAGAGCTTGCAGAGTGCAAAGAAGAGTTTGCTAAGCTTAAAGCGCAGTGGGACGACGAGAAGTTCAGCATTGACAGGGAAAAGCAGTTAAAGGAAAAGATTGACGAGGTAAAAGGCGAGATAGACAGCGCAACCAATACCGGCGATTTTGAAAAGGCTGCAAGGCTGCGCTACGGCGAGCTGCCCGCCCTGGAAAAAGAGCTTGAAGGCCTGAAGGATAAACAGAGCGGTGAGCTTTTGCAGGACGAAGTAAACGAGGAGCAGATTAACCGCATAGTATCCCGCTGGACGGGCATACCCGTGGCCAAGTTAAAAGAGGGTGAAAGACAGAAAATTTTACACCTTGCAGACGATTTACACAAGAGGGTTATAGGCCAGGATGAGGCAGTAACCAAGGTTTCCGAGGCGATACTTCGTGCCAGGGCGGGTATATCCGACCCTGCAAGGCCGATAGGCTCTTTCCTGTTCTTAGGCCCCACGGGCGTGGGCAAGACCGAGCTTGCAAAGTCTTTAGCCGAAAACCTGTTTGACGACGAGAAGAACATTGTCAGGATAGATATGTCGGAGTATATGGAGAAGTTCTCCGTCTCCCGTTTAGTAGGTGCGCCTCCGGGATACGTCGGCTACGAGGAGGGCGGTACTTTAACCGAAGCGGTGAGGAGAAAACCCTACTCCATAGTCCTCTTCGACGAGATTGAAAAGGCACACCCCGACGTATTCAACATTCTTTTGCAGATCCTGGACGACGGCAGGGTTACCGATTCGCAGGGGCGGACGGTTGACTTTAAAAACACAATAATAATTCTTACCAGCAACCTTGGCTCGGCAGATATCATCGAGGGAATTGAAGACGGAGAAATCTCCAAGGAGGCAAGGGATAGAGTTGAAGCACTGCTTAAACAGTCCTTCCGCCCTGAATTTTTAAACAGGCTTGACGAGATAATCATATTCAAGCCGCTGACGGCAGACAATATGGTGGGCATTGTAGATATACTGTTAAAACGCCTTATTGCAAGACTTGCCCAGGAGAACTTAAACCTCAAAGTAACCGAATCGGCCAAGGAATATATTGCGGTTAACGGCAGTGACAACGTGTACGGTGCAAGGCCGTTAAAGCGGTATCTGCAAAAGCATGCAGAGACGCCCATCGCCCGCTATATCATTGAGAACAACCCCAAGCCTGACACAACGCTGGTTCTGGACTGCAATGAAAACGGGTTAACCCTCTATGCGGAATAACCCCAGCATATTATGCGGTGAATAATTTTTTGCAGCCTGAGCATACTTAGAGTATGAGTAAAAAGAACTGCAAAACATGTATCGAGGACTGTATAGACCACACCGCCAGCGCAAAC
>JBJFAG010000052.1:0-4834 GCA_051887795.1 Candidatus Coproplasma sp.
AGGCTATAACCGAATCCACCACCGAGGGCGCTTTAAATCTCAACGACGTATTAACGGACGTAAACGAATTATTAACTGCTAATAGTATTGCCGTTAACCTTACCTTTGACGGTTCCAAGTTTGTTTCGGTTGGCAATCTGCCTGAACAAATCGCGGACATTACAGCCAATGTTACGGCATACGTTGATATTGCAACGGGGCTTGCAGCGCAGGTTAATGCAGACGTTTCCTACAAGGTAGATGATGGTAAGTTCATAACGGTAACGATTAAGGTATACTTCGACTATGACAAGGACACCATTGGTAACGTAATGGTAGTGCTTGACAGCATTAACGGAGTAGCTACGTCGGCTAAGGTCTGCTGCAATATTAGCGAGCTAAAGACTGCGATTGAAACCTTAATCACCTACGTAACGCCTAAGAACGAAGCAGTCAATTCAACCGAAGAGACGACGGCTGCCGACACGGCAACTCAGACCACGGCAAGCGTACTTGACAAACTGATTAACGCAGACTTTAACAAGCTTCTGACGGCGATCAATGCCAATACCAACGTATTCAACCTTACGGTAGACGTTGACGAAATCTTAAATCTGTTCGATATCAACGTCGGATTGACTTTAGGTGAAGCAACGTTAGAATACAATCATAAGGCAATGGCGGAGAGCAAAGATCTCCTTACGGCAAGCGTAGCTAATGCAGGCGTATCGCTTAAGGTTGGGGCGTCAGACGTGACAGTGACTATTCCCGCAACGGATGACGCGTTAGACCTTACCCAGCTGATCAACGTGGTTAATAACGCAATCACCCAGATTAACACCATTAAAGACGATGGCAAGTTATACTTTGAAATAGCAAGGGCAACCGATTCGAACACCCCTGTAACCTATCTCTATCTTGACGGTATTTGTGTCGAGATCTGGGGTAAGGGTGAAATAAGTTGGGCAACGGGTGCTGAGAGGATAGCGCTCGACCTGACTATGTCGATAACCGAATCGGCAACCGATACGCTGTCATTCAAGCTCGTATATGATAAGAACAGCGCACCTTTGGTTAAGCTTGCGTTGGATAACGTCGGTATATCCATCTACCAGGAGGATATAGACGGAGTCAGGGACGGATTTATTGAAATCTACAACAAGCTGGCAGGTATATTGGGACTTGAACCCATAACGACGGGTACGAGCGATACTTCGGCTGAAACGGCTGTTGAAACCATTACAAGCTCAGTTAACTTAGGTTCACCCGACAATCTTCTCGCAGTAATCTTCAACATGCTTTCAGGCGAGGATTGGGTGAACGAGATTAACAACTTCACCGCATCGTGTGACGGAAAGGCTGTAGTTTTAGGTTATCTTACCGATTCCAACAGGGCAAACGTAACAATAAGCACCGACTCAGCGCTTGCAGTAGCGTATGACGGAGCGTTTGGCGAGAGGTTCTCTCTCGGCGGAGTAATAACGGTAAAAGCAGCAGGGGAAACGCCTCTTAACGTAAGCTTTGCGGATTGTAACATGGCCTCCTCCAAGGATGGAGAGATGGAGTTTATCCGTCTGGCATACAACTACCTGTTTGAATGTATTCACTCCATCAGCGTTGAAAACATTCTGGGCAGCAACACCTATGCGGTAACGTTTGAGTTGAACGGTGCCAACACGGAGGTTGCGCAGCTTCAGGACGTATACGTAAGGGCAGAAATCTACGTAACCAACGAAGCTTCCATAAACTACGGTAAGCTTGCAGAGGGGTTATTGCAGCTCGACGTTGCAGGCGTAGCAATCAACCTGCACGTAATAACCGAGTACGACGCTTCAGGCAAGGCAAACTTCTATATCAACCTCAATCAGGTTGGCAACATTCTGCTTCCCGACTTAAAGCTTAAGGCAACGCAGGACAGCTTGTATGAGACCTTCAAGGTATTGTTCAACACCATCAACGATACTAAGATAATGGATACGGTAGCAAAGCTGCTCCCTGCAAGTTCAACTGACGAAAGCGCAGCGGACGAAAGCACGGCAGAGCAGACCTCGACGGGCGAAAGCCAGACCATTGAAGAGGGAACGCTTGATAAGATAGCGTCACTGCTCGAAAAATTAGTAAACCTCAACTTCTCCAAGGCGGTTAACGCATACGAGGTTGACGGCGTACAGTATGCAGATATCGACTTAGATAACCTGTTAGGCCAGCTCGGTGTAAACGTGGGAACGTTAGGCACTCTTGCAGTTAAGATTAACCACAACACCCACGCCATGACGACCAGCGGTGTGGCAATGGTAACCAATTCCGAGGGCGTAGCGGAAGCTAAGGAATGGATATCGCTCTCCTCCGAAAAGACGAGCAAGCGCAGCTATGCAAGCTTCAAGAGGGAGGATTACGTAAATATCGAATTTTTACCTTACCTCATCGAGGACGTAGTTAAGTTTGCGACCGACGCCGAAGGCAATATGTACGAAAAGTTCACGTTGACCGGTTCGATTACCGCAAACATAGTAAGCATGTTCGATATCAATATCGACGTGGCAAACATCACGGTATCGATGGCGGATAACGACTTCTACTTCTCAGGCGTAATGCACGTTAAGAAGATGTCGGCATTGAGTCTCGTAACCATACCCGAGGGTACGGTGGGTATCTCCTTCCATAACGGCTACTTAACGCTTGCAAGGGGATTAAACAGCTCGACTCCCGAATACCGCATAATGACTATGGACTTCTTTATGGATCACCTGCTTGTAAAGGCAGATAACGACTGTGTACTCAAGTGGTGGTTTAACATCAGCGGTTGGGATACGGTAATCAGCATTATCAATGCCGCAGCAGGTGAAGTCAAGGTAGAATCGGGCTTAACCTTACCTGAAGACGTATACCTCTACGACCAGTCCAACAAGGGACAGACGCAGTTGATCTCTATGTACGACTACGTTGAAGCTCTCAAGGTAATGGTTAACGGTACGGAGTATGCTTCGTTCGGCGATATGTCGGCTCTTGAAAACGAGCTTGGCGTATACGACAACTACTACGGCTTCTCGCTCAACGCAAGGAAGGTGACGGGCGACGTGCTTACAAAGCTGTATGCGGCAATTACAAGGGATGAAAACGGCATAAGCGGTCTTAAGGCAAGCGGTGCAATCGACTCCTACGTAACCTTTGCGGCAAGCTTCAGCTATTGTGAGGGTGCGTCTGAGGAGTACGTAACAGGCAACAGCGTACAGGCAGGGCAGATAGCTCCTTCGCTGTACAGTGCGGCTAACGAAATAATCGATTCAATGAGCTTAACCGTCGACTACGACCACTTCGTAAAGAACGAGGCGGCAGGCTTCGACGAGAAGTTCGGTTGCTTCAACCTGTACTATAACAGCTCAACTTCAGGCTATGACGCAAGCTACGACTATTCCAACATACTCTATCAGCATACGCTTACGATAGTTAACCTTGACGGTACGACTGAAACGAGGCAGGTTCGCCAGGGTTCGACAATCTACCTGTATGACAACAACTCACCCGTCTATACGGATGATACCAAGCAGTTCAGATTGCTCTACACGGTAGAAGAGGGCGTCATCGGTGCAACTTCGGTTATAATGAATACAGATTTAACCGTCTATGCACTCAGGGTAAAGGCAGTTGACGTAACGATAGTCAGCGGCAATGCTCAGTACATAATAACCTCTTTCGTGGGCGATAAGGTTCCCACCGAGATGAACGATTACGAGACGTTGACGGCAGTAACCTACGAGGATGGAACTGAGGTTGCAGAAGGTGCAATAATTACCGAAGAGCTGTTGAACGGTGCTTCCACGTTAACCGTATACGGCGTATTCGTCAAGAGCATAGTTGAGGTAAACGGCATTAACTACGAATTTACCTACGACTACGATAGCGGAGTAGGTTATTACACGGTAGTAGGCAAGGCAGATAACTTCAATACCACGCTCTACTGCGGAGCAAATGCGCAGACCTTAGTGCTTGAAAACGAGATAGACGGCTACCCCGTAACGGCGATTGCCGCCGAGGCGTTGGCAAACGTAGACGGCCACGCATTGAGGAGCGTTATCGTACCTTCGAATATCGTATCGGTAGGCGAGAGGGCGTTCCTCGACAACCTCGCTATTGAGGAAGTAGTATTCCTTGCCGAAAACGTAACCTTCTACGGCGAGGCAAAGAGCGGTAAGTCAATGCCCTTCTACGGCTGTTCGGTACTCTCAACCGAGGATAACGTCAACGGTAAAAACGGCAACGAGTACACCTACCTCAAGGTTTACTATAACAACATCACGTCGGCCAGCGGTGACGATTGGAGACATTTCAGGTACGTTTCCAAGGTATTCAGCTTCAACTTCTATATCGGTGAGGACGGCGGTGCAACCATCTCCGGCGGTTGGGACTACGTAACTGCAAGCGCAGAAGTAGACCTTGCAGGCGTAACGGGCAGCGCACTCACGGTTGATGCCGCAAACGAAATTCTTTCAAGGTACTATCCTTTAGTAAGCGATACGACGTTTGCAGTCAGCAGCGAGATTGAAGCAAGCCTTGCAGTTGAGTTTGCTCAGTTCGATATGACCCAGAACGGCATAACCTACAAGTGTGAATTTACTCCTACGTTAAGCACGGTTGACGGCTACACCCACGTAACCTATTCGGTAAGCTATTCTGCTGCAACAATAATAACCGTATACAGCGGAATAGAGTTTACCTATTACGGAAAGACGGTAAAGGCAAACACCTCGACCAAGATAACGGTAGCCGTAACCGACAACAGCATAAGCCTTACGGCTCCTGCAGCCGACGGCTACACCTTCTTAGGCTATGCTTACGATAACGAAGGCGTACTCAC
>JBJFAG010000053.1:0-4752 GCA_051887795.1 Candidatus Coproplasma sp.
TAGGGCTATGCCCGAAAATGAAGAACCACCGGCTTAGCCGGTGGGTTCCTTTTTTACAAAAGTACTTGACTTCTATGAAAAATCGTATATAATGGCTTTCGTGGAGTCGGGTATCTTCCGACCGGACGTCTGAAGTCCATCCATACTAAGGAGTAACGTTTTGGTTGCTCCTTTTTTATTTTTACGGTTACGGTAATTCCCGCTTACTAAAAGAACAGGGAGGGCGCCTCTCCCGTTCAGGGCGGGGATACAGAGTTTATTTCTGATAATCTTCACTCTTTGCTACTTGCTATTTGTTTATCTATATGCTAAAATGATACTATGAAATTTATTGAACTTACCGTACACACAACTTCAGAAGGCAGCGAACTAATCGCAGATATTATGTGGAGATACACCTCTTACGGGGTGGCAATCTCGGACGTTAAGGACGTAATCGCTCTGCAGCGTGATAAATCGTCCTATTGGGATTATATGGACGACGGCCTGATTGCCGAAAATTCGGGCGACGTCATGGTTAAGGCGTTCATCGCCGTATCCGATGCGGAGACCGTTCTGCCTGAGATAAGGCGGGATATCGAGGATATGCAGGCGAACTGCGCAGGTGCGCTCCCCCTCGGCACTTTGGAGACGACGAGGCGTGAGATAGAGGGCGACGATTGGATAGAGATCTGGCGTAATCATTTCCGCCCCATTCATTTAGGCAGCGTCGTTGTCGTTCCCGAATGGATTGCCTATGAAAGACAGACGGGCGAGCAGATAGTAAAGCTGGACAACAACATGGCGTTCGGCACGGGCGAGCATGAGACGACTTCCATGTGTGTGGAGCTGTTGCAAAAGTATATCACGCCCGAAAGCGTGTGCATAGACGTCGGCTGCGGCAGCGGTATTTTGGGCATAGCTGCGGTTAAGCTCGGCGCAAAGTTTGCCTACCTTACGGATATCGACGCCGTAGCGGTTGAGAGCGCAAAGCACAATGCCGAATTAAACGGCGTCTTTGACAAGGTTACGATTGCCCGTTCAGACCTTTTGGAGGACAGCTCCTTAAAGGGCGATATAATGCTTGCAAACATCACCGCAGACATTTTGGAGAGGCTTGCCCCCTCAATCCCCAAGAACCTTAAACAGGGCGGCACCTTAATTTTAAGCGGTATAATAAACGAAAAGAAGTCGAGGGTTATCGAGGTCTACGAGGCCCAGGGCTTAACGCTTACCGAAAGCGTCAATAAAGGGGAGTGGAACGCATTGGCGTTCAAGTCGTTATGAGTACTCCTCACCGCTTTTTCGTAGATAAAATAGATTATCCCGATGTCACCGAGGTTACGTTGGACGGGGAGGAGTTTGCCCATGCCAAGACCGTGTTAAGGGTGGGCGAGGGTAGCGAATTAACCCTTTTAGACAACACCTCCAACGAGTACACGGCAATTGTAACCAAGGTGTTTAAAAACGCTTTGTCGGCACATATTACGGGGGTAAACAGGGGAGAGAGGGAACCGAATACCCTCATTTACCTTTTGATCGGTGCATTAAAGGGCGACAAGACCGAGTTAGTTGTGCAGAAGGCGTGCGAGCTGGGCGTATCTAAAATAGGCGTGTTCAACTCTAAATACTGCTCGGCGTATATGAACGCCAACAAGATAGAAAGGCTTAAAAAGGTTGCCAAAGAGGCTGCAAAGCAATGCCTGCGTTCGGTCGTGCCTGAAGTTGAGTATTTCGACGACTTCAGCTCGGCATTGGCCTCCGCCCAAGAATATGTAAACAAGCTCTTTTTCTGTGAGTTTGCAGATGGCAGCGAGGCTTCATTCAATGATATCAGCGGGTCATGCGCACTTGTAGTGGGCAGCGAAGGCGGCTTTGCGGACGAGGAGTACGCACTGGCCAAGGAGAAATACGCCTTTAAGGGTATGAGCTTAGGCAAACGCATATTACGTGCGGAGACTGCGGCAATAGCCGTCTGCTCTATTGCCTCGTTCTGCCTGAAGGAGCTGGAGTGAAAGCGGTTGTATTTACCTTAGGCTGTAAGGTTAACGAGGTTGAAAGCGCCTCCATTGCGGCCGAATTGGAAAACAGGGGCTGGCAGGTATCCGACGAGCTTTCCCCCGCAGATATATACGTTTTAAACACCTGCGCAGTAACCAAAGAGGCGGAGAAGAAGAGCCGTCAGTTGGTTGCAAGGGCGCAAAAGTTCAACCCCGACGCCCTCGTCTACGTCTGCGGCTGCGCCTCTCAAAAGAGCGAAGGCAGCTTTTTGGGTAAAGGCGTCCGCTTCGTGTGCGGAGCGAGGGGCAAAGAAGAGGTGGTAAACGCCATTGTCTCCGACTTCGGCGGCGAGGGTTGCCTTTCTCTCTGCCCGCCCAAGCAATTAAAGACGCGTGCCTTCGTCAAGATCGAGGACGGCTGCAACAACTTCTGCTCCTATTGCGTAATCCCCTATCTACGAGGCAGGGTTTCATGCCGTTCGGTAGAGGATATTGTGGGGGAAATCAGCAGTTGCACCTCGCCTGAAATAGTATTGACGGGTATAAATATCTCGGCGTACAACGCCCACCCCGACGGGCTTGCAGGGCTGATTAACGCCATAAGCTTTACCGATAAGCGTATACGGTTGGGTTCGATCGAGTGCAGGGTTATTGATGAAAAACTGCTTTTAGCCTTAAAGGGCTTAAAGGACTTTGCTCCCCAGTTCCACCTGTCGTTGCAGAGCGGTTCAAACGCCGTTTTAAGGGCTATGAACAGGAAATACACCAGGGAAGAATATCTGGCGAAGTGCGAGCTTATATATAAGACGTTCCCCGATGCGGCAATCACCACCGATATAATCGCTGGTTTTTGCGGCGAGACGGAGGAGGATTTTTCAGACAGCCTCTCCATAATCGAGGAGGCCAAGCTTTCAAGGGTACACGCCTTCGCCTTTTCTCCCAGGGAGGGTACTAAGGCGTACGACATGCAGGACGTACCTAAAGACGTCAAGTCCCAAAGGCTTCACCGACTGCTCGCCGCTGCCGAAAACGCCGCCCGCCGATATATAAGCCAAAGGCTTTCAAAGGTGTACAGCGTCATATTTGAAGATTTCAACGGTGAATATACCACGGGCTATACCGAAGGGTATATCAAGGTCTACGTCAAGGGAAACGTAAGCGGAAAGGCCTTGGTTAAACTCAATTCCCTCTACCTTGACGGGGCGATAGGTGAGATAGTAAATTTAGGTTAATTGCCGCATACTACCCACCCAAAACATAATTGGCAAGAAAATGAAGAGTAAGATAGTTAATTTTTTTAAACAGACTTTCAGGCGGCATACGGGTTTGGAATATGCCGAATTACTGACAAGGGGAATACGCGGAAAAATGGGTATAAACAAAAAATACCCCTGGGCGTATTGCCGTCTTTTTGCGTTGCTGTTCGTCCTGCTTGCCGTATTCCTTTTAATAGTCCGCTTTACTTATAACGAGCTGTTTGCACCCACGATAATAGTTTTGTCGTCAACCTGCTTCAACCTCTCGTTTTTGCTGTTTCTGTACGAATTGTATCCCAAGCGAGATATAAGCTTTCTGGCCGTTCTGCTTGCACTGCTTATCGGCGGTACGGTGGCAAACGTCGTTTCGCAGATACTCTTCGACGTGTTCAATATAGAAAATCAATGGCTGTCAGCCGTCTGCACGGGTTTCTTTGAAGAGTTGCCCAAGGCGGGTGCAACGTTAATCGTGCTTATTGCTGCCAAAAACCGTTCGCCTCTGGCGGGGTTTGTCTACGGCGCCGCAATAGGCTGCGGTTTTTCCATAGTCGAGGACATGGGCTACATCTTCGTTAGCGCTAACGAGATCTCAGCCATTAACCTCACCACGGTAATAGAAATTGCATTTTCAAGGGGTGTAACCGCATTCTGTACCCACATATTATGGACGGGTGCGATAGGCTGGGCGTTTAATATCTCAAAGAGGTTATTATCCAACTTTATCGTCTACCCCGTAATACTGTTGAGCTGCGGTCTGCATATCGCCTGGGATTTACCCTTAAATACCGTTGCCAAAGGCATAGTATGCGGCGTATGCGCCCTTATCGCCCTGTTGGAGTGCGCTGTCATTTTAAGATGGGAGCGTGGTAAGGTGTTCGATGATCAGGCCGCCCCCGCCGGAACGGAGCAGTCCGCTGCAACTACTGAGGTAACCAACGCCGACGAGGACACGTTGCAAAAGACTGATCCCGCCTACTGGAAGCATTGGGGGTACGTCTCTTTGGCCATCTCAGCCGTTTTAATGGCTATTATCGCATGCATATATTGCTGGATACCCTTCCGTGAAAGGTACGGCACCGAGACCTTTACTTCTCCCGATAGCTTTATTGAGTTTATGCAGGACGGCGCTCAGCTCTCCGCGGAGGACAGGGCGTATGATTCAAGCATGTCTGCAAGCGACACTCTCTCTGGTGAGTTTACCGTGCAGAGCGTCAAGGCAACGGCCATAGTCGGCGGTGAGGAAAGTGAAGTAACGTACGAATATTGGTACTACGGTTCAACCAAAAAGTTCCTTTATAAGGTTGCTGTTGAGATAGACGGCATAACCTATCTGAGGGAGGATATCTACAATAACGGTGAGATATACGCCTCCTTCTTCCGTTTAACCGATGCGGTGGTTACAGGTCACAACTTCAATTCGCGCGGGGATATTACGGTGTTTATCTATGACGCCGACTATGCAAGGGATTTAACCGACCCTCGCTACACGTCGCTGTTCTATACCTTTGCGGGACTTA
>JBJFAG010000054.1:0-4747 GCA_051887795.1 Candidatus Coproplasma sp.
GTCCAACTACCTCTATGGCGGCGGTTATAACTACGAGGTAGAGGGGTTAACCTACGAGGATGCCTACCAGGCAGGTAAGGACGGTGACACTGAAACCATGCTCGACTACTACGAAGCGGCTTCCAAGGAAAAGGAGTATGCAACGCTTGCAGATCCTGCAAACGGTAAAATAACTCCTTCCGTCTATACCACGATAGATGACGGTGAATACGTCGACCCCTTAGATACGCTCATCGGTGAGTTTAGCTCCAATCAGCACAAGATTGACAACGGCGCCTTAAAGCAGACCTACGGCTGCCTTACAATGTATTACACGGCTAAGTCCTCCGACGTAGTCAAGAATAAGAGGGTGTACCTCGATAAGTACGGTTCGGCCTTCGGCGTTCAGGGTGATTACACCTACAACAGCGCAACCAGCCTCTTCAGAATCTACACCTCTAATCCTCAGACGCCTTCGACGCTCTCCGCATACTGCATCTTCGGTACCTTGAAGAATACGGACGCTTTAGATGATTTGAAGAGTGCAATCTCCGATAAGAGCATAACAAGCAAGTCGGTTACGATTTACGTCGACAACGAGGACAGGTTCCTGGGTGCAAACTCCAACGAGGCAACCTACTCAATGGCAAGTATGCCTATTGTTATAAAGTCGGTTAAAATCACAAAATATTAATTGTAAAAGCTAATAAAGCGGTGCTTAAGGCACCGCTTTTTTTGTGCTTTTAATTTGTGCTTGCACGATAAACGTTGCAAAGTCGTTGTCTTTGCGCTTCTAAGTTGCGCTTGCCAAAACAATGTAAAATATAATTAGCAAAAAAACTAAACTTAGGTTAACATTCAGTTGACAAATGAAAAACAGAGGCATATAATATCAAATAGTTAACCAAGGTTAAGATTTAAAACTGCTTAACTTGAGGTGAGGAGAAAGAGTATGCCTCTGATTATGGCACAGCCCAATGCGGAATTTGAGATTAAAAAGATAAGCGTTGACGATAAGACCAAAAAGCATTTGAGAGAAATAGGCGTTATCGAAGGCGGAAAGATTACCCTTCTTTCGGGTACGCCTACGGGTGTTATCGTAGTGGTTAAAGAGGGCAGGCTCTGCCTCGACGGGGCGTTGGCCCGTAAAATTCTCGTGGCATAAGCGAGGGATTGGTTAACCGTTTTAATACGATTAAATATAAAAGGAGATATATATGACTAAGCTTTTGAGTGATTTTACCGTCGGTGAAAGCGGTAAGATAACCAAGGTCAACGGCGAGGGCAGAATCCGCCGCCGTCTCTTCGATATGGGCGTCACACCCATGGCCGAAGTGACTATGCGTAAAAAAGCCCCCCTCGGCGACCCCATCGAAGTTACGTTAAGGGGCTATGAGCTTACCTTAAGGAAGAGTGAGGCTGAATGCGTGGAGGTGGAAGTTCAATGAAGATTTTTGCATTGGCGGGCAACCCCAACTGCGGCAAGACCACCTTATTTAACGCGCTAACCGGTTCGACGGCGCACGTCGGCAACTGGCCCGGCGTTACCGTAGACAAGCGAGAGGGCATCTACAAGGGTGCTGACGAGAAAGTGCAGATCGTCGACCTGCCCGGCGTCTATTCCCTTTCGCCCTACACTCCCGAAGAGGTTATCGCCCGTAACTTTATGATTGACGAGCATATCGACGGCATCATCAACGTAGTAGACGCGACCAACCTTGAAAGAAATTTATATTTAACTACCCAGCTTTTGGAGATGGACGTACCCGTCATCGTTGCCTTAAACATGATGGACGAAGTTGAAAAGGTAGGGGATAAAATTGACGTAAAGGCTTTGGAGAAGGCTATCGGCGTTCCCGTAGTTGCGGTATCTGCCTTGAGAAAGAGCGGCATAACCGAGCTTATGAACAGGGCCATTGCAATGAAGTCTGAAAGAAAGGGCTGCACCGTACTTTCGGGCGACCTCTCAAAAAAGATTGAAAGGGCAAGGCAGTTCTTTGACGGGCAGGAAATACGTTCGCCCCTGTTCCATGCGGTAAAGATGTTGGAGGGGGACGAGATAGAGCTTGCCCACAAGGGTGCAAAGGAAGTGCTTGCAGAGATTGCCGCAGGTGCCGATTTAGAGGCAGAGGTGGCAGATGCAAGATACACCTACATATCTGCAAACTTCTCCTCCGCAAAGGTAAAGAAGGAAAAGCAGGCCTTAACCAGGTCTGATAAAATAGACAAGGTTTTAACGCATAGAATCTGGGCAATTCCCCTCTTTATCGTAATTCTGTTTGCAATCTTCCATTTAACTTTCTCTGAGAATTTATTCTACCTCAACGGCTTCACCGAAGCGCAGGGCTGGATGACTTCGTTCGAGGATATGGGCTATGCAAAGATAGAAGGTACCGACCTTTACGAGAATTTCGGCATAGGTCTGGCAGCATGTTTTTACGACGGTGCGGTATTCTCACCTGGCGTGATATTGACCAACCTGCTTAATCTTGTACTTAACTATATCAGCTATGGCGTAAGTTTAGCTATGGCGAACGCCTCGGCGTGGGCTCAGAGCCTCGTTCTCGACGGCATATTAGGTGGTATATTCGCAGTATTGGGCTTCTTACCCCAGATTTTAACCCTGTTCTTATTCTTCTCCATTTTGGAAGATACGGGCTATATGGCGAGAATTGCCTTCGTGCTTGACAGAATTTTCAGGCGTTTCGGGCTTTCAGGCAGGGCGTTCATGCCTATGATTATGGGCTTCGGCTGCTCGTTGCCTGCAATGATTAACACAAGAACGCTCGCTGACGAAAAGGAGAGGACTGCAACTGTAAGAGTCATTCCCTTCTTCTCATGCGGAGCTAAGCTCCCCATATTAACGGCTATTGCAGGCGGTATTGTTTCGGCTTTCGGCGTTGGCAATCCCGACGTTATAACGCTGTGTATGTACCTGCTCGGCATTGTCACTGCAATCTGTGCGGTGCTTTTAATGAGAAACACCACGCTCAAGGGCGAAACGCCTCCGTTTATTATGGAATTACCTGCATATCACATGCCGGGCTTCAAGAACTTAATGCTTCACCTCTGGGATAAGGCAAAGCACTTCGTAAAGAAGGCTTTCACCATTATCTTCGCTTCAACGGTAATAATCTGGTTCCTGCAGAGCTTCGGTTGGGATTGGACGTACGTCGGCGCAGACGGCATGGGCGACTCTATCTTAGCATCTTTAGGTAAGCTTATCCAGCCCATATTCACGCCTTTAGGCTTCGGTTCACAGCTTGGCATAACCTTCGGTTGGGTATTTGCAGTTGCTGCTATCACCGGTCTTATTGCAAAGGAGAACGTAATTGCAACCTTCTCCGTACTTGCCGCAATGGTAGTATCCGCTATCAGCGGAGGCGCTTTCGAGGGTACCGAAGAGGGCATAGCGGAAACGGTCGTTCTTATCCAGAATACGGGTATAACCGTTCCTGCACTCATATCCTTCATCGCGTTCAACATGCTGACTATTCCCTGCTTTGCGGCGTGTGCGACGGCCAAGGCAGAGCTGCCCAAGGGCAAGTTCAAGTGGACGCTTCTGTTCTGGGTGGCAACCAGCTATGCTGTTTCGGCTATGGTATACACGATTGGCAGCTGGTGGTGGACCCTGTTCATCTGGCTTGCAGTAATCGCCGTAATCGTAACCTTTATCGTTTTGAGGAATATCGGCAAGTTCGATATAGTAAAAATATTTAAGAGGAAAAACGGATAAATGACACCTTTGGATATTGTAATAATCTGCGTTGTTGCGGTTGCGTTCGTGGCCGTAATGGGCGTGATTATCTATAAAAAAGTTAATCACAAGGGCGGTTGCGACTGCGGTTGCAGTAATTGTCCGCATTGTTATAACTGTAAGCAACAAAACAAGAACAAGGAAAACACTTAATACACATACACTTGTCAACACTCCATAAATAAAAAATACGTCAAGGGTTAAAGCTCTTGGCGTGTTTTTTAATATAATGTTGTGTTTTTTTTAACAGTCTGACCGTATGCTTGCCTATTACGTAAAAAAGTATTATAATATACAGCAGAAAGCTAAAACGGGATTTAAGCTATGGAGGACGATATGATAGGTAAAGCTGTGGTTATTGCGGCTGTAATCTTAATAATTATGGTTGCAAATTCTAATTTAACTTTTCCGCTGAATCTCTATATGGCTAATACGGACAGTAAATGCAGGAGGGTTAAGGAACCAAAATTTCTATCGTTATTAATTCTGACGTCCAATGCTAATTTGCTCGACGACCTTGTACCTATAGCAAGGACGGTAAATAATGTCAGAACCGACGGCGAAACCTACTTGTTGATTCTGATATTAACAATTATAAATTTAGTTATAAATATATTGCTCATCGCAGCGGTAATAGTTTTAGCCGCTGTTTTAGAGTATTTTATGTGGTGGGCGCTTCTTATCTCCGTAGGGTACTCTTTAGTCATAGGTGCATTCTGTGTATTTTATTGGCTTAAATTTTTAAGATTGCAAAAGCAAAAACACGATTCGTTAGCAGCTTCAGTAACTTCGAAACATACGGAAACTATAGAAAAGAAGAAGATTTATCCCCACGGGTTACGGCTCGTATTGCCGTTAAGCCTTTTCTACGTTGCGTTTGGCGTAGTATCTGCCTGTTTAATCGTATTCGGAGAAATAGCTTCGGGTGTACTTCTTATTATGTTTGCTCTATTGAGCGGAATACCTGTTGCAATCTGGGCTGTGACCGCTAATAAAATAGTATTCAGCCCT
>JBJFAG010000055.1:0-1409 GCA_051887795.1 Candidatus Coproplasma sp.
TCGTTGCTCTCCATAGGCTATGAAAAGCTGTACTTATTGTGCAATGGTAAGAGCTCTCACAACTATCAGGTAGCAAGCGTTGTTTCCACGTTGGCTAACTCCTGGGGTACCCTGGCAGAAACTCAGCCCTATGGTATTGCGGCAGAAATGGTCAATAACCTCATCGGTATGATCCTGGTTATCGGTTCCAACATCATCGCAAGAAGGGCGTCCGACGTTTCGCTGTATTAAGGAGGATATAAAGTATGAAAAGGAAAATGGAAGTATCCGAATTAATATTCAAAATCGTAGCTTACGTATTTTTGATATTATTCGCTTTAATGTGCGTATATCCCCTTATATATGCGTTATCGGCTTCAATAAGCTCGTCTGGTGCGCTCAACAGCAACAAGATTGTGCTCTGGCCCATGGTTGGTAATTCCGTAGACGGTTTCCAGTTCGGCGTTACGCTTGAAGCGTTCAAATACGTTGTATTGACCCGTGGTAACGAATTCTGGGTATCATATGCAAACACCTTGTTTATGTGCGGTCTCGGTACCGTCTGGTGCTTGTTCTATTCGATTTTAGGTGCGTATGCGCTCTCCAAAAAGCGTTTACTCGGCAAAAAGGGCTGGAACTTCTTCCTCGTGTTCACAATGTGGTTCTCCGCAGGTATCGTTCCCCAGTATCTCAACTATCAGGCAACCGGTAACATCTTCGCGGCTATCGCTAATACCTCTTATGAGAATATCGACCTTAAGTGGTTGGTTATCCTTGCAATGGGTATGAATGCAACCAACATAATCCTGCTTCGTAACTCTTTCGAAGGCGTTCCCTCCGAAATCGAGGAAGCTGCAAGAATAGACGGTGCAACCGAATTGCAGATACTTACCAAGGTGTTCATTCCTATGAGCAAGGCTACAATCGCAACCGTTGCATTGTTCTTCGGTATCTCCCGTTGGAACGGCTACTTCTGGGCACAGAAGGTTATCCCTGCAACGCAGAGCTACAACTGGCCCGTACAGGTATTCATCCGTGACTTCATTGAGAAGGCTACCGACCTTATTAAGCCTTACGACGACAACAGTATGCCTTGGAATATTACGGAAGTATCTTCGGTATCCGCTGCATACGCAATGGTTATCTGCGGCGTAATTCCTATCCTTGTAATTTATCCCTTCATCCAGAAGTACTTTGCAAAGGGTGTAAACATGGGCGGTGTCAAGGAGTAATTCGGGTTAACGAATTCTCGTTGCGCTATCGACAAGTTATATACGGGCAGTAAAGCCTGTGGTAATTAATGAGAAAATTTATAAAAATTATTTATAAGGAGAAAAATAAATGAACAAAAAATTCAAAATTGCATCAATTGCAATTTCCGTTGTAATGGCGGGGACAATGGCGTTCGGTGTTTTTGGTTGTGGTGGTGG